>JAKQLF010000015.1 GCA_029567325.1 Bacteroidota bacterium
TGAGTTCTTCGACAAAATAGTCTACCAAACCAGAGAAATTATTAGGCCCAATCGATCCAACCCAAGACCCAAAAAAAGAAAAAGGCATTTCTATGATGCTTATAAGCACTATTGAGCCTTAACTTAACGACATTGAATAGTAAATAGTGAATGGTGAATGGTGTGAAATGTGAAATGTGAAATGTGGAATGTGGAATGTGAAATGTGAAATGTGAGATGTGAAATGTGAAATGTGAGATGTGAAATGTGAATTGTAAATAGTGAATGGTGTATGATGTGAAATGTTGGTAATGGTGAAGGGTATGAAATTTCAATTGGAACCACATGCTGGGGAAGGCACGCGGGCCTTCCCGAATGCCTTTGAATTACACGTGTCCGTGCTTCTGCAAGGGATTGGAATCTCACGTGTCCCTGCTTCTGCAAGGGATTGGAATCCCATTGAACCAATTTTTGGGAAGACGCAAAATTTTGCGTCTCTACAATTGGTCCTGTGGTGGTTGTAAAATCAACATCCAACGATTTCCGTATTTATCTGTCAATCCTCCGAGGGTCGCTCCCCAATAGGTAATTTCTAAGGCATGGTCGATTATTCCGCCTTCCGATAAATTGTAAAAGCGCTCTTTGATTTGTGTTTCAGAATCACAATTTAGGATCAATGAAATGTTGTTGCCCGTTGATTTGCCTTCTGAGGGAACCATGTCAGTGGCAGTCAAAGCAAATTCGTTGTTGGCCAGTGTGGCATGCAAAATGCTTTGTTTCATTTTTGGAGGCATTTTTTCAGAAAGGGGAGATTCTCCAATGGTATTAAATTTTAACTCACCACCGATACAATCTTGATAAAACAACATGGCCTCTCTGCAATTTCCATTAAAGGTCAGATAAGGTACAATTTTGGACATGCTCAGCAATTTAAAAGAGTTTGTATGTCGAACTTTTTCATTTTTAAAAAAGCATTGGTTACCGCTTCTCTTTTATCTGGATTTCCCATTAATTTTGGAAGAATAGAAGGAACGATTTGCCATGAAAGACCGTATTTATCCCTACACCATCCACAGTTGCTTTCCTCGCCACCATCACTCGTCAATGTATTCCAATACTTGTCAATTTCTGCTTGTGACTCGCATTCAACAACAAAAGAAACGGCTTCTGTAAATTTAAATTTTGGGCCACCATTTAATCCCATAAATACCATACCATTGATTTCCCAACGGCAAACCAAAGGATTATCGTCTATAATTTTGGCATTTTCAAAAAGATTGCAATAGAAGGTTGCAGCTTCTTTGGCTTGACCATCAAACCATAAACAAGGATAAATTTGTTTTTTCATTTCTTACGATTTAATTTCATAACACAGTACCACAATTCCGCATTCAAAAGCCAAACTGTGTTTCAATTGTAAATTGGTTTTATTTAGAAAAATTGGTAAACCAGCATCCAAAGCGGTTGGGTTGATGAATAAATGTAATTCATCAATTAAATTTTCTTGGATTAAATTCGAAACAAAATTGGCACCACCATAGGCGATGATGTCCTTGCCATTTTGGCTCTTCAGTGATTGAATGTCATTGATTAAATTGGCAGAAACAGTGGTATTATTCCAAGGAGAATTTTCTATAGTTTTACTAAATACAATTTTTGGTAAATCGGTGAATAATTTACCTGATGATTGCTCAGGGTTTTCATCATTTTGCGCAACATCTTGCCAATAAGGAATAAAGCCCTCTGCCAATTTTCGACCCAAAACGATGGTATCGACATCATCCGTCAAAGCCTGTACATAATTCTTTATATCCTCTCCCCAATTCCATGTGAACATATCCATTTCACCATTTGGACCGGCAATGAATCCATTGATGGTAATTTGTACTTGTAATTTTAATTTTCTCATTTTATTTGCTTGAATTAATTAATAAATTTGTTTCCGAACAGTATAATTGGAGAGTTCATTTCACGACTTCTTAAATTTGTAGTTGTGATTTTGTCATGATTTTTGGAGAAAAGCCAAAAATCTCGCCAAAATCTTATGCTCTTTTCATTTCTAGCCATGGACTTCATCCATGGTTATTAATATTTAACCCCTCTGGGGTATTTAAAACGAAATTATGAAATGCACCCTAATTGAATGCATTTAACGACTTCTTGGATGAGTGCCAGCATTTTGTCATGATTTTTGGAGAAAAGCCAAAAAATCTCGCCAATATATTGAATGGTCTAACTTCTTAACCACGGATTTCATGCGTGGCTATTAAAATTAAACCCCATTTGGGGTTTTGTACCTTTTAAAGCGAAATCGTGAAATTCATCTGTGTACTTTTATTATTGTGCGGTTGCATAATTGAACATCCATCTTATGCCATATTGGTCAAGGCAGCAACCCCAATAAGCGCCCCAAAACATGTCTTGCATTGGTGCAATATCTGTTGCATTTTGTGACAATAAATTGAAAAGTCTATCGGTTTCAGATCTTGAATCAGGTTCTAAATTGATGGTTGTATTATTGCCAATTTGAACTTTATGACCCATTGACTCCAACATATCAGTGCCCATGATTCTCATTCCACCAAGAATAGGTAGACATATGTGCATGACACTATTTAGTTCGTTTTCGGGTATAGAAGGCATACCATCATGAGATGGAATATCTCTATTGTACATAATCGTTCCTTCAAAATCCGTTTGAAATACTTCCTTATAAAAGTTGAATGCTTCCTCGGTTTTTCCTTGAAAATTGAGATAAATTGAAACTTTGCTCATTATAAATCATGCTTTGATTAATTAATAAGACAAAGATGATGTTAATTAAAAACATGCACATTGTGTAAAAACGACAACATCAGGGGTTGATTCCGCCAATATTTTAATTTACATTTGCAAGATGATACACATAAGCATTTTAGTTCCAGAAACAGCTGTGATGGAGGCAATCGCAGATCCCAGGTATTTATTCACTTCAGCCAATGAATTTCTCAAATCGTTTGGAAAGGCTCCATTATTCGAGGTGGAATTAGTAGGTCATCGTCAAGAAATCCAATTGATGAATGGCTTGGCAACCATTCATCCTAATAAAACATTGGATGAAATAAATAAAACAGACTTGATATTTATACCTGCAATCAGTGGTAATTTGCAGGAAGCCATCTATTTGAACGAAGTATATTTTCCGTGGATAGTGTCGCAGCGTCAAAAGGGTGCAGAGGTTGCTTCTCTGTGTTTGGGAGCTTTTTTATTGGCTTCGACGGGATTACTGGACGGTAAGAAATGTTCTACACACTGGTTATCGGCAAGTGAATTTAGGGAGATGTTTCCAAAAGTTGAATTGATAGATGGCAGTATTATTTCTGATGAAAATGGCATTTACAGTAGCGGTGGGGCAAATTCGTATTGGTCATTGTTGTTGTATTTATTAGAAAAATATACGAGCAGAGAGGTGGCTATTTTAGCATCTAAATTTTTTGCTGTAGATATTGACAGAGATAGTCAAAGTAAGTTTATGATGTTTAAAGGTCAGAGAAACCACAATGATGAAGCCATTCAAAAAGTTCAAGATTACATTGAGGTAAATATTGAGGAAAAAATGACTGTCGATGAATTGGCAGAATTTGCTTTATTGGGCAGAAGAAGTTTTGAGCGAAGATTTAAAGCGGCAACCAATAATTCAGTTATCGAATACATTCAGAGAGTAAAAATAGAATCGGCAAAAAGATCTTTGGAAACCAGTCGAAAAAATGTCACAGAGGTAATGTTTGATGTTGGATATACGGATACAAAAGCATTTAGAGATTTATTCAAGAAGATAACAGGACTTACTCCTATTGAGTATAGAAATAAATACAATAATATGAGTTTGGAAGTAAGAGATGAGTTGATATAAATGGCATTTATAGACGAAAGACGAAAGACGAAAGATGAAAGATGAAAGACGAGAGATCAAGGACGATAGACGAAAGTTTGATAAATAGCTTCCGAAATATTTCTTAAAAACAAACACCAGTTTATTTTTTTCATTCTGGCATTATGAACTGAATTTCTATGAATTAATTATCTTGGCGAGCTTAAAGCGTCACAAATGAAATTCAGACTCACACTCCTTATAGTTTTTATTACTACTATTTTAAGGGCTCAAACGCCTTCATTACAAAATTCTCCTTTTTTAACTTATGCCCATCCCAGTAGTGTTGGCATGTCTCCTGAACGTTTGGAAAGGATAGATAATATGTTATCAGACGCTGTAAAAAGGAATGAAATTCCTGGTGTAGTTGCATTGATCGTGCGAAATGGGAAAATTGTATACCATAAGGCACATGGGAGTGCGGATGCAACTACGAATAGGCTTTTAAAAACGGACGATATTTTCAGAATAGCTTCACAAACCAAAGGAATTACCTCTACAGCAGTAATGATGTTGTGGGAGGAGGGGAAGTTTAGGTTGGATGATCCTATTTCAAAATACATCCCTGAATTTGCAAAACCACAAGTGTTGGACAGTTTATTGCCTGATGGTACTTACACAACCAAACCAGCAAATAAAGAAATCACCATCAGACATTTGATTACGCACACCTCTGGCCTTGGTTATGGCATGATAGACGGAGATCCTAGGTTTAAATCTATCTATTCAAAAGCAGGAATTACAGATTTATTTAGTACAGAAAATATCAGCATTGGTGAGAGTGTGAAAAAGTTGGCAAAACTGCCATTGCACCATCATCCAGGTGAAAAATATACTTATAGTGAAGGTCTTGATGTATTAGGATATTTTATCGAAGTTGTTTCAGGAATGCCATTGGATGAATTTTTTAAAACAAGAATTTTTGATCCTTTGCAGATGAATGACACTAGATTTTATCTTCCAGATGCAAAGAAAGATCGGTTGGTGAGCATTCAAACCAAAAAAGATAATAAATGGATTCCATATCCAGTAACCTTTTATGATCCTGATTATCCGATCAAGGGTGCGAAAATGTTCTTTTCTGGAGGTGCAGGTTTATCCAGCACTGCTAAGGATTATGCCACATTTTTGCAAATGTATTTGAATGGAGGAGAGATAAATGGAATCAGATTGTTGAGCCGAACGACCATTAAAACGATGATGAGTAATCAAGTAGGTGATTTGAGGGGAGTGAATTCTGGTTCGGATTAT
This sequence comes from Bacteroidota bacterium, assembly GCA_029567325.1. GTDB lineage: Bacteria > Bacteroidota > Bacteroidia > Chitinophagales > Saprospiraceae > JADKBO01. The sequence continues at coordinate 5,141 of JAKQLF010000015.1, forward strand.
GGATTGGCATTTGGTTTAGTTGATGCGAATGGCCAAGCCCAAGGAGGGCGGGGTAGTGAAGGAACATTTGAATGGGGCGGATATTTCAATACGCAATATTTTGCAGATCCTAAAGAGCAAATTATTGGCATCATCATGAAGCAAACCCAAGCCCTTTTTGGTGATGAAACGAGTTGGAAATTTAAACAGATGGTTTTTCAAGCGGTGGATGATTGAGTAAAAATCAAGCAGATTAAAAATCAGAGACAACAAATAGGCGAGGTTTTCTTTTAACTTTTACTTTGAAACAATTATGGTTTTCAAAATAACATGAATAAAGAAATTGTATTGGTTTTGAATTTAATTACTTGTAAATAAAGTGTAGCAATAGAATTGGGCTTGTAGATAGTTTAGGAATTATGAATTCTATTGCTTTTATTTGTATGATTCTGATTATAAGGTGCATTTCATGACTTCTTAAATTGGTCGTTGTGATTTTGTAATGATTTTTGGAAATTAGGCCAAAAATCCCGCCAAAATCATATTCACTTTTCATTTTTCGCCATGGACTTCATCCATGGTTATTAATATTTAACCCCTCTGGGGTATTTAAAACGAAGTTATGAAATGCACCGTGATTATAAGGCACATTTGACTTGAGTAAAATGAAAAACAAATTATACATTTTCTTTGTAATGTTTATTGCCTTATCAGCATGTAAGCAAACCCCAAGATCAAAGTCTTATACGATCGCCGTTTCACAACCGACAACAACTGATGCGTGGAGAAAAGCAATGATGCTTGAAATGGAACGAGCACTCACTTTTCATCCTAATGTACACATCATAGTCACCGACGCCCAAGACAACAATGAAAAACAAATAGAACAAATTGATAGTCTGGTGTCCCTTGGCATTGATTTGCTGATAGTATCGCCAAATGAAAGCCTGCCATTGACAGAAAAAGTGTCTGAAGTATTTGAGAAAGATATACCAGTTATTGTTATAGATAGGGAAATATCCTCTTATCAATACAACAGTTACATAGGAGCAAACAATTACACCATTGGGAAAATCGCCGGTCAGTATGCAGCCAACCAGTTAGAGGGAAAGGGTAACATTGTAGAAGTACGTGGGTTGACTGGTTCGAGCCCTGCAAAAGATAGACATCAAGGGTTTGTGGATGGTATCAAAAATTCGCCTGGAGTAAAAATTACCCATATTGTTGAAGGAGGTTGGCAAAAAGAAATAGCAAGACATGCTCTCCAAACAAGCCAAATTGATTTTTCAAATATATCAATGGTTTTTGCACATAATGATATGATGGCGTTGGCTACTTTTCAATATTTGGAGAGTATAGGTATGTCAAAAAAGGTTTCTGTCGTCGGTGTTGATGGTTTATTTGGTCCTGAAGGTGGCATTCAAATGATTCTTGATCACGTGCTCAAAGCAACCATCCTTTATCCTACGGGTGGAGACATAGCAATTAACACCGCGATAGATATTTTGGAGGGGAAACCTGTGGCCAAGAAAATCAACCTTGAAACAACCGTAATTGATTCTACAAATGCTTTAATTATGCAGTTGCAGGGACAAAAGTTGATCAAACAACAAAGTGATATTGAACGACAAAAGGAATCTCTATTTATCCAATCAGAAGCTATTGAGAATCAGCGGTTTTTTACCATTCTACTATCTATTTTGGCCATACTCTTTTTGAGCTTGGCCGGGATTGTTATGTATCAATTGTCTTCAAAACAAAAGGTGAATAAAGTGTTGGAGAAACGGAATGAAGAAATTATTCTTCAAAGAAATGAGTTAGAGCGCTTAAGCGAAATAAACGAAGCTGCGAATCTTGAAAAAATAGAGTTTTTCACCAACATTTCACATGAGTTTAAAACACCACTAACGCTAATTTTAGCGCCAATCATTGATCTGTTAAAATCAAATAAATTTACAGAAAGCGAATTGATCAATTTGCAGTTGATAAAGAAAAACGCAGAAAGGTTGCAAAGATTGATTGAACAATTTATGATTTTCAGGAAAATTGATAATAATAAGTTACAGCTTCATACTAGCAAAATAGATATAGTCTCTTTTACGAAAGAAATTGTTGATGCATTTAAATACCTGGCAAAGGAGCGAAATATTGATTTCAAATTTAAGTCTCAGTTAAAAGAAAAATTTATTATAGCAGACCAAAATATGCTAGACAAGGTACTTTTTAATATTTTATCAAACGCATTTAAGTTTACTCCGGAAAACGGCTATATCCATTGTTTTTGTGGAATCAATACCGATGATAATTCTGTGGTTATAAAGATCTCTGACAATGGAAGAGGCATGTCTAAAGAACATGTTTCTCATGCATTTGAGCGTTTTTATCAAGGTGAGCATTATTCTACAAAAGGTTCTGGTTTGGGACTTTCTTTGTCGAAGCAAATTATAGATATGCACGGAGGAAGCTTAGATTTAGAAAGTGAAAAAGGGGTAGGAACAACATTTACCATTAGATTAAAAGGAAATATCGATTTTTTATCTCCGATCGACCAATCTTTACCTATTGTTGAAGAAAGAGACAGCAAAGTATACGCTTCCTATATCAATCAAATGATTGATTCTGTTTTGAAAGAAGAAGAACTTTCAGAAATGGATGAAAATTTAAAAACCATTTTGATAATAGAAGACAACCCGGATCTTCAAAGGTTAATCAGCCAATCATTATCTAATGATTATAATATATTAAAAGCCAACGATGGAAAGACGGGCATTTCTACAGCCGAAGAGCACATTCCCGATATTATTTTATGCGACCTAAATCTACCGGAACTAGGTGGAATGGAAGTGATCAAACATTTTAAAAACAATATCATCACTTCTCATATACCCATTATTATTTTGTCTGCAAAAAGTATGACTGAAGATCAGTTGAAAGGTCTGGATCTTGGAGTATTGGATTATATCACAAAACCTTTTGAGATGGATATCCTCCATGCTAAAATTAGGGCACACTTACTGCAAATAGAATACTTAAAAAGGTTTTATTCTTCGGATTTGATCTATGATGCCTCAAAAACAAAGAATACTAAAGAGACAGCATTTATTTCATCTTTTGATCAATGCGTTCAGGAAAATTTTGAAAACCCTGATTTCAATATAGATGACATTTGCAAACAATTGAATCTATCTAGAATTCAGCTATATAGGAAATTTAAAAGCATAACCGATACTTCTATCAACGATTATATCCAGCATGCGAGATTAAAAAAATCCCAGGAATTACTTAAAAGTACCTCGTTAACTATTTCAGAAATAGCCTATAAGTGTGGGTTTAACTCTGCTTCTTATTTCTCGACAATGTTTAAAAATCAATATAATATAACACCTACTGAGTATAAGAAATAATAGAAGCCTTATTCCAATGATATCCAAAGCTTAGTTAAGCTCAATCCAAAATGAAGCAATTTTTAAAAATGGTGATACAATTTTTAAAGTGCATTTTAAATTTTATTTCACGCACCTTGCAATCAATTCAAAACCAATAATATACATATATTAAATAATTTAAATGTAATTTTGAAAGCTTTTGAAACGACTTTGATATTTTAATATTTTTCTTGTGCATAGTTTTGCCAACAGAAAATTGTTAAAGCACATGAATAGCAAATTATCCTATTGGACCATCACGGTTGCACTTGCGGGATTTTTATTTGGTTTTGATACTGTAGTCATTTCAGGAGCCAACTTACCCATTAAAGAATTATGGCACACAACACCTTGGTTTCATGGCACATTCATCATGTCTATGGCCCTCTGGGGTACGGTAATCGGAGCCATATTCGGAGGAATACCTTGTGACTCAATTGGCAGAAAGAAGACACTTTTATGGATAGGTGTTTTGTATTTTGTATCAGCAGTGGGATCTGGTATTGCCTGGGATCCTTATTCATTTTCTTTTTTTAGGTTTATTGGGGGTTTAGGAGTGGGAGCGTCATCAGTTGCGGCCCCAACTTATATTTCTGAAATTTCACCAACTGATAAAAGGGGGAGTTTAGTAGCTCGATATCAGTTTATGGTCGTGTTTGGCATTTTGGTGGCATTTTTTAGTAATTATTTGTTGAAGGGTGTTGGTGGTGCCAATGACTGGCGCTACATGTTGGGAATAGAAGCTCTTCCTGCCCTAATTTATTCCTTTATGGTTCTTGGCATTCCCGATAGTCCAAGATGGTTACTTTTGCAAAAGAAGGACGAACCAGCAGCAAGGTCAGTGCTTTCGAAGTTGGGAATTCAAAACATAGATGAAACCATAAAGGATTATCTTTCTGCTTCTGCAGAAACAATTAAGAAGTCATTTTTTAGCGGTAAATACTCCTTTCCAATAATGTTGGCTTTTCTGCTGGCATTTTTCAACCAATTGTCTGGAATAAACTTCATTTTGTATTATGCTCCAGAAATATTGGAAAGAGCAGGATTGGCTTCAAAGGACTCATTATTTAGTTCTATATCCATTGGAGTAGTCAACTTGATATTTACTATGTCAGGTATTTACTTGATTGACAGGATAGGTAGGAAAACATTAATGTTGGTTGGTTCCATAGGATATATAATCAGTCTATCCATGGTAGCCTATGCGTTTTATGCAGGACTTGGTTCAGGGTTTTTATTGTTTTTTATATGTCTTTTTATCGCATCCCATGCCATCGGCCAAGGAGCAGTAATTTGGGTTTTTATATCCGAAATATTTCCAAATCAGGTCAGGGCTACAGGACAATCTTTTGGGTCAAGTGTACATTGGGTTTTTGCAGCCTTGATTACCTTGATTACACCTGTTTTTCTAGATGCAAAAGATGGAATTTTTAAAGACAACCCATGGCCAATTTTTGGCTTTTTTGCCATATTTATGATCCTCCAATTGCTCTTCGTCATTTTACTCATGCCCGAAACCAAAGGTGTTTCGCTTGAGGAGATCGAAAAAAAGCTAGTGAAACAGTCCAAAAAGGAAGCCATTCAATTGACTCAAAAAACCATAATAGAATGATCCAGAGAAATTCAAATCAAAATGTTGTGTGTTTTGGGGAAGTTTTGTGGGATATGTTACCTACTGGAAAGATGCCTGGTGGTGCACCAATGAATGTAGCTATCCATTTGAGAAATTTTGGTAATACTGTAAGTTTAATTAGCAAGGTCGGAACAGATGACTTAGGCAAAGAACTTTTAGAATATTTGATTTCAAAAGATATGGATATCCGATATATCCAAGTAGGACAGACACACCTTACTGGTGTTGTAAAAGTAAATCTGGATAATGCTCAAAATGTATCCTATAAAATAATTGCTCCAGTTGCCTGGGACTATATAGGCTTTGATTTGGATGCTCAAGAAATAGTCGCTGAGTCTGCAGCTTTTGTTTTTGGGTCTCTTGCAGCTCGATCTGAGCAGACATTTGAAACGCTAAAAGCATACTTGAAAGTTGCAAAAAATAAAATTCTAGATATTAATCTGAGATATCCAAACTATGATAAACCAGTATTGGAATTCTTGTTGCAAAATACCGATTTACTAAAAATAAATGAAGAAGAGTTAGTCATCTTGAGTGACTATTTCTTACAATCAAATGATCTTGAAAATCAAGTAAAGGAATTGTCACAAAAATATGAGATACCCACTATTTGTGTAACGCTTGGAGCAAATGGTGCTGTTCTTTTTCAAAATAATCAGTTTTATGATTTTGGAGGATTTAGGGTAGATGTGGTGGACACAATTGGAAGTGGTGACTCCTTTCTAGCAATGCTTATTTCTCATCAATTATCTCAAAAGTCAATACAAGAGACATTAGAAAATGCCTGTGCTGTAGGAGCTTTGGTTGCCCAAACTTCAGGAGCAACCCCTGCAATAACTTTTGAACAAATAGAAAATTTAAAAATGAAACAAAAAGTGACTTCTATTCAATAATTAAAAATTTAACAAAACAATACAATGAAAAAAACATTCTATTTACTTTTTGGACTGCTCATGTCATTGCAAGTGGCACAAGCTCAAAAGGCTATTTCGGGTTCTGTGACCGGGGCTGACACAGGTGAGCCTCTAATTGGAGCCAGCATAATAGTCAAAGGAACTACTCAAGGTACCATTACAGATGTGGACGGCAAGTTTACGGTTAAGTTGATGGACGACAACGATGTATTGGAAATATCTTACATCGGATATGAAACAAAAGAAGTAATTGTAGGTGATCAATCCATTATTGACATTTCACTTGCTCCGGGAATCGAGTTATCTGAAGTTGTTGTAGTTGGATATACTACCCAACGAAAACAAGATCTTACCGGATCTGTGGCTGTCGTAGAAATGAAACCACTCAAAAATAATAGCTCGGGTAATGTGATGCAAGCGATGCAAGGCAGAGTTCCAGGTCTTTATATTGAAAAAGATGGATCTCCCAATGGGTCAAACTCGAGAATTCTGATACGCGGAGCAAATACATTGGGTAATAATGACCCGTTGTACATCATTGATGGAATTCCAACAACAAGACCTGAGGTTTTTCAAAACATGAATCCTGCAAACATTGCTTCGGTTCAGGTTCTAAAAGATGCTTCTGCAGAGTCAATTTATGGATCCAGAGCTTCCAATGGTGTGATCATTGTCACTACTAAAAATGGAGGAGATACCGACGGAAAAGTAGTATTTCAGTTCAATACAAGTATTGCTGCTCAGTCTGAAAAGTCAATGCGTTTTACCATGCTCAATTCTATAGATAGAGGACGAGCTTTGTGGCAGGCGTCTGTAAACGATGGTCAAGATCCTGCTGCGGGATATGGAGATATTTATAATTATTCATGGAATAATGATTTTGCAAATCCTATTTTGTCAAGTGTAACTTTGAAGCCAAACGTTGGTGGAGATCCTAATACACCAGTTGGGGACACAGATTGGCAATCAGTAATGTATAAGACAGGTATCATTACAAAAAATGATCTTACTGCTTCCTATGGAAATAAAAACTCCTCCCTTGAGATCAATTTTGGACAACTTAAGAATACAGGAATGCTCCGCAACACAGGATATGATAGACTCAGTGGAAGTATCAATGCATTGACCAGAGCATTTAATGACAAAGTCAGATTTGGTACAAATTTAAGAGTAGCAAATTCAAATGAGACGCTTACTGCAAGAGATTTAGGAGGTGCTTCTACAACTTTTCTGGCTGTTACGTTGGCACCAACTATCCCTGTATATCAGAAAGATGGATCAACTTTCGCAGGTGCATCAGGAGCAGGTTATTCTGACAGGAACAATCCACTTCATATGCAATATATTTCAAGATGGAATAATGCAAACAGGTTAAGTGCTTTTGGGAATGCTTTTTTAGAGATACAGCCATTGAAGAACCTATATTTTAAATCAAATATTGGTGCAGATAATGCAACTTTTTTGAATAAAGTAATCACTCCAACTTTCTCAGAAGGTGCATTTAACAGAACGACTAATAGTCTGTCTTTTGATCAAAACCATTATTTGAGCACTACTTGGTCAAATACGGTAAGATACGATTGGAATCTAAATGAGAAAAACGATTTTAAATTTTTGATTGGTACTGAATTTATTAAAACAGATATAGATTTTCAGTCAACAAAAAAAGAAGGATATGCACTGCAATCTGAAGAATATTTTACGTTGAATGCTGGTACTGGAAATACAACAGTTACCGGTGGTTCTACGGGTAATAGACTATTTTCTCAATTTGCCAGAATAGATTATAATTATAGCGATAAATATTTAGTCGCTGTTACACTTCGTAGAGATGGATCTTCAAGATTTGGTGAAGATAATCGGTATGGTATTTTCCCTGCTGCCTCATTGGGATGGAGACTGGACAGAGAAGCATTTATGATCAATAGTGGTGTTTTTGACGAGTTGAAATTAAGAGTTGGAGCTGGTAGAGTAGGTAATCAACAAATCGGAGATCTGGCAAGATTTGGATTATTTGATACTCGTTATGGGACCACTCAGGCTCAATTGGTAGGAGGATTTTGGGAACAATATATGAATATAGGCACGGCTTATGCTTTGTCAGGCGCAAATACAGGCACACTTCCTTCAGGTTTTGTTCAGACACAGGCTGCTAACTCGAGTTTGAAATGGGAAACAACTGATGAGATAAATGTAGGTACCGATTTCGCTTTTTTAAAAAATAAAGTATTTGGATCTTTTGATTATTTCACGCGTAAAACTACAGGTATATTGATTACACCACCTGTAGCTGCTACGTTGGGAGAAGGTCAAACCAAAGCTGTAAACGGAGCTTCAAAGTCCAACAAAGGTTGGGAGTTTATGGCTGGATACAGAGGGAGTGCTGGTAACGATTTGAAATACAACATCACAGCCAACATTACCCATTTTAGAGATAAAATTACAGAACTACCTGAGAATGTTCGCCCTGCATACGCTGGTAATATTGATAACACCATCATTGGTCACTCACAATTTGACATCTTTGGTTACAAGACAGACGGTTTATTTCAATCTCAAGCTGACGTAGAAGCTGCACCGACGCAAATTGGTGCCGGTCCTGGTAGAATCAAATACGTAGATATCAATGATGATGGGGTGATTAATTCCTTTGACCAAACTTGGATTGGAACAACGTTGCCTGCCGCTGAGTACGGCCTTAGGTTAGATATGACCTATAAAAAACTAGATATTACTGTTTTCGGTTCAGGGGTAGCTGGCCGGGAAGGTTTTGATGTTTACACTGTTTTTAATAACCTAATGAGAGGACGTGAAAATGTAGGACCTGGAGTATTTAATGGTTGGACTCCACAAAATACTGATACAAATGTTCCTGCACTTACATTAAAGGATAATAATGGAGAAGGGCGTACCTCAGATTATTTTATCGTGAATACATCTTATTTTAAATTAAGAAATATTCAGTTAGGGTACAACATCACTCCTAAGTCAATTTTCTCTAATTTGAGAATTTATGGAATGGCTGATAATTTATTCTGGACTAAAAGTAAAAGCTATTTGAGCCCAGACCCTGAGCGAATTGATCTGGATCCTGTGCCAATTCCCAAGACTTTTACATTAGGAATCAACGCATCATTTTAACTTTTAAAATTTAGAAATTAATCATGAAGAAAAATATAATATTGGGCGTTTTTGCAGTTGGAATTTTAGCTGTAAGCTCTTGCGAAAAAGAATTGGATTATACACCTACCGGTGTGCTATCTTCTTCTGACTTAACTTCTCCAAAGGCCATTGACGGCTTGGTAACTTCAGCCTATGCGGCTATTGGTAATGGTGATATGATAGGACCAATTTATAGTAATTGGGTTTATGGTAGCGTGAGATCCGATGATACATACAAAGGTGGTGGAGGTACTGGTGATGTAGGAGAGATAGATGCCTTAGAACACTATAACTTAGTACAGCCTACCATGGATGCATTTGTAACAAGGACCTGGAGAAATCTATTTAAATCAATTTCTAGATGTAATGTGGCTCTTCGTGCTGTAACAGGACTGGACGAGGCAGCATATCCTGAGAAAAAATCAAGATTGGCAGAACTACATTTCTTACGTGCCCACAGTTATTTCACTATGAAATTGCTCTATAAAAACATTCCGATTTTCGATGAAAATGTTTCTCAAGAAGAAATTTTACAAATATCAAATGATTTGAGTAACGAGGAGTCATGGAATAAAATTGCAGCAGATTTTCAATACGCCATTGACAATTTACCAGAAGTTCAGCCTGAATTGGCTAGAGCTAATAAGTTGGCGGCACAAGCCTATCTCGCAAAATTGAGACTTTATCAAGCTTATGAGCAAGATGTAAACCACAAAGTAACAAATATCAATAAATCCCGATTACAGGAGGTTGTAAATTTAGCTAAGGCAGTTGTAAGCTCAGGAAAGTACAGCTTATCACCCGACATCGCTGAAAACTTCTTGCCAGAAACCGAAAATGGACCAGAATCAATCTTTGCCATACAATTTTCAATTAACGATGGTACAACAGCTGGTAGAATGAGTTATGAAGATGGTTTAAATTACCCACATGGTGCTTCTCAATATGGATGCTGCGGATTTCATGCGGGTAGTCAAAATCTAGTGAATGCACATACCACCGACGCAAATGGATGGCCAAATTTTGATTCTTTCAATAATTCGATAGCTGATCTTAGTACTGCTACTGTAGACCCAAGATTAGACCATACAATAGGTATAGACGGTCATCCTTATAAATATGACAACGCACTTCCATTTAGCAATAGCTGGGTACGAGATGCCGGTGTTTATGGAAATTTCCATACAATGAGATTTCAACAAGCAGCTTCAAGTGGATCCTATTTTAAGTTAGGGCCATTTATGGGAACAGCCAAAAACTACGATATTTTGAGATATGATGACGTATTGTTGATCTTAGCGGAGGCATATATTCAATTGGGACAACAAGATTTAGCACTACCTCTGATCAATAATGTGAGAGAAAGAGCCGCAAATAGTACTTCAAAATTGAAAAAGGCAGATGGTACTTTTGCTTCCAAGTATAATGTGAAACCATATACAAGTAGTGGCTGGACTCAGGCCTTTGCTTTAAAAGCCTTGCAGTGGGAACGAAGAATTGAGTTTGCAACAGAAGGATCCCGGTTTTTTGATTTGGTAAGATGGGGGATAGCTGAACCTGTTTTAAATGATTATATCTCAAAAGAGAAAACGAGAAGAACTTACCTAAGTACAGCAAAATTCACTGCTGGTCGTGATGAATACCTTCCTGTACCTCAGGCTGAGATCACGTTCACAGATGGACTTTATAAGCAAAATCCAGGATATTAATAAATTGAAATTTGAAACAAATAAAATTTAAATTAACGGTTTGATTCAATGGTAAAGGAGTAGAAGTAATTTTCTTCTACTTCTTTACAAATTCTAATTGTTGAGTAAATTTAGATATAAACGTTGAAATAACGGGACGACGGAGCGTTCACTTGGTTTAGCACTGGCTGTTGATCAGGATGTCACAGTTCAGCGCTAAAATCGTTTGCAACGATTTCTTTACGCGCTTCATCTTGATCTTTGTATTTTTATCTGTATAATTAAAATGGATAATCCATATTCCGATCAGTTATTGGTAACAGATTTATCAGGTTATCTTTTCTGGTTAATATAACTTATTAATTTGCTATAAAATGAATGTGATGAAATTTAAAATATTAGTGGTCTTGCTTTTTTCAATTGGAATTTTTAGTTGTACAGAAAAAGAAACAGCATCAGCAAAAATGGACGAACAACACCGCCCCCAATACCATTTTACTCCTGATTCTATGTGGATGAATGATCCAAATGGAATGGTCTTTTTTGAAGGAGAATATCATTTATTTTATCAATACTATCCGGATAGTACGGTGTGGGGTCCCATGCATTGGGGTCATGCGGTGAGTCCGGATATGATTCATTGGGAGCATTTGCCCATTGCGTTATATCCTGATTCATTGGGTTATATATTTTCTGGAAGTGCTGTTATTGACATAAATAATACTACAGGGTTTGGAAGAGATGGCAAAGTGCCAATGGTAGCAATTTTTACTCATCATTCAATGGAAGGGGAAAAAGCTGGTGTTTTGGATTATCAAAATCAATCTATTGCCTATTCTCTTGACAAAGGAAGAAGTTGGACAAAATATGAAGGAAATCCGGTCATCAAAAATCCAGGAATTAAGGATTTCAGAGATCCGAAAGTTTTATGGCACGAGGAATCTAAGAAGTGGGTGATGATTTTTGCAGCAGCCGATAGAGTAAGATTGTATCATTCTCCAGATTTGAAGTCATGGGAATTCTCAAGTGAATTTGGAGCGGAATTTGGTGGACATGGAGGTGTATGGGAGTGTCCAGATTTATTTTCAATGACTATAACAGAAACAGGAGAGCAGAAATGGGTAATGTTGGTGAGTATCAATCCGGGAGGGCCAAACGGCGGATCAGCAACCCAATATTTTGTTGGAGATTTTGATGGGAAAGAATTTAAACTTGACTCGGGTTTTGCCAAAGAGGTTCCTAAAGGATCTGCTAAATGGGTAGATCAGGGTAAAGATAATTATGCAGGGGTGACCTGGTCCAATATTCCAGAAACAGATGGCAGAAGGTTGTTTTTGGGATGGATGTCCAATTGGCAATACGCAACGGTGGTACCTACGAAAAAATGGCGAAGTGCGATGACACTTCCAAGAACAATGGATTTGGCAAAAGATTCAACCGGTTATTATTTGATTTCAAAACCTGTAAAGGAGGTAGCGCCATTGGAGGGAGAGGTCACCAATTTTTCAGCACAAAAATTTGATAGAGATAGCGTTATTTTTCAATTTGCGGAACCAAATCTCCTCAAAGTTGATATGGAATTTGAAATACCAGCAAGTGGTATGATTGCCCTGAGATTTTTAAACGATGAGGGTGAATATGTAGATGTGGGATATGCAGTAGCAGATCAGCAATATTTTATTGACAGGACATTTGCCGGAAACTCGGATTTTAGTAAAGAATTTGCAGATTTTCATACTGCAGAAGCTGATTATAAGAAAGAAAGTGTGCGTCTATTGATTTATTTGGATGTTGCATCTATTGAATTATTTGCAGATGACGGAAGGACAGTAATGACTGATATTTTCTTTCCAAAAAAGCCATTTAATACTGTTTCGGTATTAGCAAGTGAAAGTGATGTGAATTTGAAATTCGGGACTTTCACAAAATTAAAACCTGCAGGGTCTGGAAAATAATTTAAACTAAAGTCTGACAATTTAGAAGAGAAAATGTAGTCTAGTAAAATGAATACAAACTACTCAAAGAGGGAATAATAAAATACTGGTGTTGAATAAGTAGCCTTGGTCCTTCTGACATAAAAGAACAAATTGGTATATTTCTACGTTGGCGGTAATAGGAAATCTTTGTTATATTGTGAGGTATATAATTATTTGACATGCAAACGACATCAGCTACATCGACTATTAAAACATTGATGATTTTATTTTTGGTTTTTGCAGCACTGCATTTTGCTCAAGAATTTCTGATTCCAATTTTTGTAGGTGGACTGATTGCAACTATTTTATTACCCGTCAGTCAATGGTTGGAATCGAAGAAAGTTCCTAAAGGAATAGCTGTTTTTTTCTGTATTTTATTACTATTGGCATTTATAGCATCCATATTTTCTGTATTAGGTTGGCAAATAAGTGTCTTACAAGATGATTATCCAACGATCAAAGAGAAATCTATTACCACATTCACAAAAGTTCAAGAGTTTATTTTTTCACATTTGGGAATATCGGAAGAAAGTCAGTTAGAAATGCTTAAATCAGAACAACCATCCATTGGCAATATTTTGCAACTTGTGGGTGGTTCGCTCATTGGAATTTTAACCTCATTTATATTAACTGTAGTTTATATTTTTTGCATTTTATATTATCGTAATCACATCAAAAACTTCGTTTTAAGACTTTCGAAGAAAGCTATGGAATCAGAAGTAGAAAAGGTGATTTATAATGTCACACAAGTATCTCAGCAATATCTGATCGGTTTGATGAAAATGATTGGACTATTATGGATTATGTATAGCATTGGATTTAGCATTATTGGAGTCAAAAATGCATTGTTCTTTGCAGTGATTTGTAGTTTTTTAGAGATTGTACCATTTATAGGAAACATAACAGGCACTACTTTCACGGTCTTTGTTTCTGCAGCTCAAGGGGGAAGTTTGACCTTGTTGGTAGGAATTGTAGTTACTTATATGATAGTGCAATTGATCCAAGGGTGGATATTGGAGCCGCTTATTGTAGGACCTCAAGTAAAAATTAATCCTTTTAGTACCATCATTGCATTGGTAATAGGGGAGATGGTTTGGGGATTGCCAGGTATATTTTTGGCGATACCACTTACGGCAATGTTGAAGATTATTTTTGATCATATTGAAGGATTGCAACCGTATGGATTTTTGATAGGGGAAGTGCGGGACCCTAAAGAGCATAAGAGTTTCCAGGGGTGGAATAATATTTATAATAAGTTGGTAGGGGGTAAGAAAGGGGATGTGAATTAATCTCTATGAATTCTTAATTTAACAGTCACATTTCTATAATTGAATGTTAATTTGACCACCCTCATGTAAGCTCTTAATGTGATCTTTTAATTATGTGAAGGTAGTATCAATAATGCATTATTTACAGCTCTTTCTCCTTCATGGTCCCATTGCTTATTATCACTCGGCATATTTACGACTCCATATTTTTTTATAAATAGGGTAGTGGAGCCACCACCATCTAGGTTTAAGGCATCTTTACAATTTAACCAAGTGAGCATATGAGTAAGTTCATCAACACTCAAGCCGTAAGCATTGGTGTTTCGTCCATCTGCCGTGAGCAGAATGAAAGAATCGTCAGTCAAGCAAACAGCAGACCTAGGGTGTCTATTTTTTGAAAAAGGAGTATCAGCTGGAATTTTCGAAATGTTGTCTTTAATTAATAAAGGTCCTGATTCAAGGGCATTCTCATATTTTAGACCATTCACCCACCAATATTTGTCTTCAAAATTTCTGGAAATAATTTCAATTCCTGTAGAGTCAAATACAAGAACTCCTTGTTGGTTTGCTTTTAAATCTTTTTGTTTATCCTCATAAAAAGTTGAGTCGGTTACCCTTCCATTTATTTTAATAAAATTGACTGAAACTCCTGTTTTTGTGTTGAAAAAAGAGCCATTAATTGCTGCAATTGCCTCAGATTTTTGGGCTAAAATACTTGTAAGAACCATTCCTGAATCTGCACGTGCTATTGCTAAAGATTTCTTAGCTTTACTTAATTTGATCTGAATGTAATGAATATTTTGTTTTGAATTAAATATTGAATCTTGCTCAAAATGATGGTTGAAATGAGTCACATCTTTCTCTATTGATTCCGTCTTCCAAGGTGCTTTAATAAAGATTTCTTGATTGTTTTGGGACTGTAAATCGCTACTGCTCAAGACCAAAAGTGTTATGCAAAGAGCAGTCGCTAATCCTATTTTATCGAATCTTTTTAATGTTATTTCAACTACAAAAGAAGTTTGGACAGCCTGCATTTATACTTAATTTATTCTAAACCCATAACCATCTTTTTAATTTCCTTGTGCTTTGGATGGATTTGGTAAAAAACCGAATAATTCTGGAAGCATATCTGGATCATCAAAACAATGGATCAAAATTACTGTACCACTGCCTTCTTTAAAAAGGCCAATTAGTTTAGCATGTTTGAACTTAGTGATAGCAGATCTTGGAGTTATATAGGCCTCAGCACCCCAATCAGCATTTGCCTTTTTTAATTTATGTTCATCCCAACCAACGACCAAAATCTCTTGATCATCGTCATTGGGAGCGATATTAGCAAGTAATCTTTGGAATTCTATTTGTGGGTGATGTTCAGTACTTGGATGTTTGCCAATAGGATGAAGAGCAATTAGAGATTCCATTTCTTTTGACTTTGCCACTAATTTATAGTCGTACTTGAAGAACTCTGAATCATTCTTTTTTATAAAAGTAAATGAGTTTTCAACCGGCATAAAGAAATTGAGATTCATGCCTATGATTGCATCATACAATGATTTTTCATATTGGTTTTGCTGAGCATGCATAGATGAAAAGGAAAATACGATCATACAAGCCAGTATCTTCTTTAGTTTCATTTTCGATGTTTGAGTAGCTGATAAATTCCAATTTTACAACAAGATAAAGAAGTTTTGAGTTTCAAGCATTAAAATAAAAGAGCACTCCTCAAGATTGTTGAGAAGTGCTCTTTTATTTGGATTCGTCAGATGATTTATTCGATGACGATCATTCTCTTTTGCAAGCTCAAACTGCCGCTCTCCAATCTGTAGATCATTACACCAGCTGCTCCACCCAACTCTGCCTTCGTGAGGCCGATGGTGTTTTTCCCTGCTGCTCCGTCTACTGTTTTCTGAGTCACCATTTTGCCCGTGATATCCAAAACGGTCAAGGTTACTTTGCCTGCTTTTGGCAATTCGTAGCTTATTACTGTTTCACCTCTCCATGGGTTTGGTTCGTTTTGGGATAGGTGGAAGACGGTCGGATGAGCGTTTCTAAGTTCCAAAGTCACCTTGCTCACTTCCATGTCTGATCCTACGTATGCTTCTGATCTCAACACTTGGTTGCTCAATTCCATCATCTGACTCAACTTGCCGTCCTGTGTTGCTTTGAATCTCATCGTTATCACTGTTGATCCTTCGCTCACTGACTTAGCATTGGCGCTAGACCAGCTCATCGTCATCACATTGGACATTGGTGTTGCGTAGTTGTCGTCTCCGATTTCTATACCTCTTCCTTCTGCGTTTACAAGTGTCAAGCCTTTGAGCTTCATTGCCATCTGGAAGCCATAGATTTCTGTGAATTGGTCTGCAAACAATTGTACCTCTACCACTTCACCTTTTTTCACCAATCTGTCTTCTGTGCTCAACGTCACTCCACTGTTTCTTGGTGCTACCTCGTTTTCGCCCTTCAAGCCAGTTTTTGCCGATCCGTCAACATCACCAATCTTCACAG
>JAKQLF010000086.1 GCA_029567325.1 Bacteroidota bacterium
TAAAATATGTGATGCAAATCTTCAATACACAATTAACAAATATTAAATTTATGCAAAGTGAATTATAGAATAATAAAAACAGAAGCCCAGTATAATGAATATTGTGACAGGCTTCATGGACTGGTAATGGATAAATCAACAAGAGACAGCGAAGATGTTGAACTTTTAACCTTACTTATCGAAAAATGGGATTCTGAAAACATTGAATTATCTGATTTCGATCCTGTTCAATTAATAAAAGAATTGATGAAACAAAATGGCCTTAATTCTTCTGATTTAGGTGATATTTTGAACTTGTCAAAAGGAACAATATCCAAAATGCTGAATTACCAAAAAGGCTTATCAAAAGAAACAATTAGAAACCTGGCAAGTCATTTCAAACTTTCTCAAGAAGCCTTTAATCGATCATATAAACTGAAGAATCAAGTGAATAGAAGCATTAAGGATGCATTACTGATGAC
Organism: Bacteroidota bacterium; assembly: GCA_029567325.1. Classification (GTDB taxonomy): domain Bacteria; phylum Bacteroidota; class Bacteroidia; order Chitinophagales; family Saprospiraceae; genus JADKBO01. The sequence goes on from JAKQLF010000086.1 coordinate 462, forward strand.
CAATAAGAAAAAAATGGTGGAAGTAAGCCATCCTGCATAACACGCAACTTTCTGTTGAGCAAGCTAAACATCAGATATAACCATCAGTTATGCACGCCCATACAGGACAATCCGAACAAAGACGATCAAACAAATTCTAAAAGTACGAAAACCCTCCTCCCCAAATTCTAAATGCTTGTTATCTATTTAATTTGATTCTAAAAAATTCATATTTTAAAGGCCTCAAAAACTTTTGACCAATCGAAATCAATTAAATACATTTACTACACATGGCTTCCAACTTTAATAAATTATTTCAAGTAACCATCAAACATCATTACTTTGGAGACTTGCCATTCACTGGATTCAATATTTTACCGACTAAAGAATGTCGGTCGATCCTTTCTGATTTTGGCTTAGTCCTAAAACCCAACGTTGATGGTTTCATGGTTTTTTTTGCCGCGACCTTAAATGGCACTACTCAAACAAGAGATTCAGTGTTAAAAAATGGATTTACATTAGACTTTACATTACAAATTACTGACCCATTATTTTATACATACACGGCAAACCTACCTTCAGACTTTAGAAAGAAAGCTATTTGGTTGAGCAATTTTGATGACAATCAGCAAGATTATAGAAAATCAGATCTTTTACACGTTTCTGAATATGTTTCTGAAAGCGATATCAAACCGTCGCTCGATCCATTAAATCATGGTCAAATAGACATATGGTGTGATGAGCAACTAAAAGAATCATTTCATATTTGCTTTTTAAACAATTCAAAACACTGGAAGTACATCATTGTAGGTGAACATCTTCACCAACTAGAAAAATTGGCTATTCTGGATCAGACTGCACAAAAGGTGTTTTCAGCGCCAGAAAAAGTGCAATTACCCGACGGTAAGACGGGACTTTCTTTTGCCTCCAAACAACCAATTGCAGTTTATCAAAAATACAATGAGTTTTATCAACTTGTGTCAAACTATGATGAACTGACAAACCATTTTGATAAGAAATTAATAGGCAAATTACCTACTCCATCTCTTTCAATTCATTCAGATTATTTTGAAATGATAGTCTATTTGTAGATTACTTTGGTGCTTGCTATTCTCCTTGAATGATTTAGGATTTTAAAACAAATTTGATAGGTGCATCTTACCACATCTTAAATTGGTTGTAGGGATTTTGTCATGATTTTTGGAAAATTGGCCAAAAATCCCGCCAAAATCATATTCACTTTTCATTTCTAGCCATGGACTTCATCCATGGGCCATGGACTTCATCCATGGTTAATAATATTTAACCCCTCTGGGGTATTAAAAACGAAGTTATGAAATGCACCCTTTGTAGATTACTATGCTACTCGTAATTCACTTAGTGCAATATAGAAACCGATATACATAAACATCCTCACAAATTTTACATCCATTTACAACTTTTTTACACCGAGTTTACTTTCCATCTAAGTATTTGAATATACTTTTGGCTAAACTCCTAAATGGGTTGGTGCGAATGTGTTTTTGATTGTTTTATTTATCAATAAGCGTTCAAGTTTGCTAAATTTTTAAAAAATCAAGTCTTTGCTATGACAAAATACCTTCTAGTTTATACTTTGTTTTTGATGTTTGTTTTGTTCTCTTCCTGCATAGGACAAAACCAAATAAACACCTCAGAAGATAAAATCAAACCAGAAACCAAAGACACAGTCACTTCCTCGGTACCTAACAGTATGGTTCGGAATGTGAGACAAGCAAGAAATGGAGACATTTTGGTTGCCTCTTGGAATGGTGTTTTTCGTTACAATGGAAAAACTTTTACAAATATCACAATCAACATACAATCACCTAGTTTCTGGGATGTGCTGGAAGATAGGAAAGGAAATCTTTGGTTCGCAACCAGAGATTCGGGCGTTTATTATTATCCTTCAGCTCCACTCGATGCAGACGGGATATCCATTCAACATTTTACGACCAAGGATGGACTTGCCAATAATAGGGTTGGAAAAATTTTTGAAGATAAGGCTGGTTATATTTGGTTCGCAACAGGAGGTGGAGCAAGCCGATACGATGGAAAATCTTTTCGAAATTTTACAACCAATGAAGGACTTTCCAATAATGATCTTACCACCATCATGGAAGATAATACCGGGAAATTATGGTTTGGTACAAGGGGCGAACCTTGTTTTTATGATGGAAAAACATTTACCACTTTAAAAAACGATAATGGTAATGCTTTTAACAACGTTTGGTCAATAATGGAAGATCATAAAGGAAACATTTGGTTTGGAGACGTTGATGGTCTTTGGCGCTATGACGGCATGTCCTATACAAAGGTTTCGGAAAGGGGGGCTTATGCCATCATCCAAGATAAAAAAGGAAACATCTGGACTACTGGTGCAATAAATCAGAATGTCTGGGCACTCGCTCGATATGATGCCAATTCCTTGTACAATAAAAATATCACGCCAACAGAAATAATTTCAGGAGGTCCAGCTTTTTTAGGAATTTTGGAAGCTAACGATGGAAATATTTGGTTTGGGGCGCTTGGATCAAAAAGTGGTGTTCATCGTTATGATGGTAAGACTATTACGGACTTTAAAAGTAAATAAGTTCATAATCCATGTAATTTTCTCTATTTTCCATTTTCATTTTTTACACCGAACTTATGACTATAACATAGTCATGAGATTGGAAATAACTTATTGTATCCTAAAATTCGTTGTGTGTATTTGGAATTAATTGTCATTGATCTTAGAAAAATATATCTTAATAGTTGATTACAATAGGTGCTTAACTGGAAACAACAAAGTAGCACGCTGACTACTTTTCATGCAAACACAAGCTATTCCCGTCCAAATCTTTGAACCAAGCAAACTTTCCCCAAGGGGTCTCATCGATTTTACCTACGTCGATCCCTTTATTTTTAAAGTCCAAGATTTTACTTTCAATGTCGTCGGTTTCATAAATGATGCCTTGAAAACTTGCCAGTGAAATGGTTGTATCGCTTCCCGGGAGGCCCAATTGTATCCAAGTTTCTCCATGGTGTGCAGGTGCCTCAACCAGTAGCTCAAAACCAAGACTCAAATAAAATTCCTTGGCCTTTTGCCTGTCCTTCACTGGTATCATTATAATCTCTACTGATTTCATTGATTGCTCTTTTAATTGTTATCGCGTAAAGATATCAATAATATTGGGGAGCTTTGTTGGGTAAAAACGACAATGAAAACTGCTATTTGCGACAATTGTTTTAGAATACAACGCTTCGAAAGTAAATTTAAAAATTCAACAAACGGGAGTCATGTTCCTACCATCTTAGGCCAAAGTCAGGAATTTTATTGGCATGAATTTTTATGCGCATCAATAGATGGGAATTAGATTTCGTCTCTTAACTTTGGCTTTTTTTCTTCCAAACTTTTGATTACCAATATTTTGAATGAAAAATCCGAAAGAAATACAAGTGAAAATAAAATTTACAAAAGTGGAATATTTTCGTAACTTTGTTATACATTTTTGACAATTTGAAAATATTTAACAGAAAGGGAAATCTTGAAATTGAATGCCAAATTGAGCAAATTTCAAAAGATTTAGTGCCGAAAAAGAAAGATGGCTGGGCTTTCAATTGGCTAAATATATACAGGAAAAGACCCGAAACTATCTTTATGCTCATTGAGAAACGCTCAAATAAACTGCATGGAGTCATTCAATTAATCGAGGATGATGGAATGTTAATAATGGAATTAATTGAAATCGCGCCATTCAACATTGGGACAAAAAAGGAAAACGATCATGTAGCAGGTTGTATGATAGCATTTGGATGCAGACAAGCTCTAATGCTCAATAGTGCTTATAAAGGATATTTGACTTTCGTTTCAAAAACAAGCTTAATTGAATGGTACAAAACAAATTATTATGCAACTCAAACAATTGGTCCGAGAATGTATATAGATCCAATTTCTGGTGAAAAATTGATTAGTAAATATTTAAAAGAATGAAAGACAAAAAAGATATATTGAGTCAGCTCAGCAATGGAGTATTGACCGAAAGAATGGATATTGGTACTAAAGAGTTCGAAGATTTCAAGTTACTGATTCGAAGTAAGGTGGCCGAAACACCCAAAGAAGAGAGGATTAAAATATCGCTAATTGGGTTGAAATTTCAGATAGAGGATTATATAAAGTCGAGTCAAAAAACTGTACCAGTTGGGAAATTTGTAAAGATGTTTATTGATCTTCTCGAAATTAGACAAGTCGATTTTGCCAACTATTTAAATGTAAGGCCATCAAACCTCAGTAAAATATTAAATGGTGAAAGACGGTTAACGATTGAGCTCGCTTTAATTATTGAACAAATTTCAAATATTGATGCTGAACTATGGTTGAGGGTACAAAATATGAATGAGATTCGCAGTATACAAAAATACAATGCCCAATCGATCGAAAAATACAAATTAAAGGAACTGATAAATTGATGATATTGCAGTTATTTCTCCTCCTGTCGGGAGAAATCATCTAAACAAAACTAAACTCCCAGTTTTACTTGCTACTCGCCCTCCTTCCAGTTGGTATTTGATTTGCACAATGTAAACACCCTGCGCTGAAAGCTGACCGCCAGTCGTACCATCCCATCCTTCCTGATCAGCAATGGTACTGAAAACTCTGTTTCCCCATCGGTCAAAAATATTACATTCCAGTAGTTTATATTTTTCTGGAAGGTAAAATGTGTACTTGCCATTTAAATTGGATTCTGGAATAAAAGCATTCGGGAGGATGATGTCATCATTAGATTCGACGATCACATTAAAGTCAAAGGTGTATGAACAACCATTTTTATTTGTAAGTATTACTGTTATTTTGGAGTCCTGCAAACCATAAATCCAATTGTCAAGGCAATCATCACAGCTCATCAATGCGGGTGGATTCCATCTCACTTTCCAATCATTCGTATCTAAAGGGATAGGAACAAATATAGAGTCACGATCCTGGATAATTAAATCCGAAAAAGTAGGTAATTGATTCAAATCAGGGAATGGTTCTATTTGAATAGGGTAGG
>JAKQLF010000108.1 GCA_029567325.1 Bacteroidota bacterium
ATTTAGATTTGGATTTAGATTTGGATTTAGATTTGGATTTTGACTTGGACTTTGATTTGGCTTTAACGGGAGCAGCTTCAGCTTCAACTTTCTTTGCTTTTTTAGGTCTGCCTACTGCTCTCTTGGGTTTATCATCAGCTACAGAGACTGCTCGGCTTCTTTTGGCTTTGCTTTTGCTTTTGCTTTTGCTTTTAGATTTAGATTTAGATTTGGCCTTGGATTTGGACTTGGATTTAGCTTTGGCCTTGGCTTTGGGTCTAGCTCTTTTGGCTTTGGATTTAGATTTGGATTTGGATTTGGCCTTTCTCTTTGGCTTTGCTGCAGCTCCTTTGCTCTTAGCCTTGCTCTTAGCTTTGCGTCTCTTCTTGGCTCCTCCTGATTGATCTAAGGGAACTTGGTCAATAACTTGTTCGGGTTGTTCTTCGTTTTGCTCAGTCATGGCGTATAATAATGATTGAGAATAAAAATAATTATTACTATATTATTTTTCATAATTATGCACAATCATGATAATTATGTGATCCTGGGTATGAATGATAATGCTTGAAAAAATTGATGCGTTTAAAAAAATTTGATTTGTTAACATATTGTTGATAGGTATTGGTAATATGGAGCAGAATTTGTATTTACAATGGAAACAACTCAATCATTACCTACTCCTACCCCTATGATCACCAATACAATCAATGGATCTATCACTGAGACAAAACCAGAGACAGATACAAGAGCACCGGGTTCCCATATTTATGATGTTGATTTTTTGTTGGACCGGGCATATGGTTTGTTCACGATCAATGTGGGGAAAATAAAATTAATTCCACCAAAATGCAAAGATGAGAACAAGAAAACATATGTGATGAATTTTTTAGAAGTGTGTGGTTCAATGAATAGAGATCCAGAGGAATTGAGAAATTTCATTTCAAAAGAATTGCAAATGGATACATCAATCAAAGAATCTGGTTGTTTGAAAATAGATGGAAGATTGAAGAATCTGAAAATGATTGAGAGATTGGTGAGAAATTTTGTGTTGGAGCACGTGATGTGCAAAACATGCAGATCATGCAAAACTAGAACAGAGAA
>JAKQLF010000121.1 GCA_029567325.1 Bacteroidota bacterium
ATAATTAAAACGAAATAGATTTCAAATAGATGCATTACCAATAAAATTTATTGAACAGAACACGTTTTATTTGCCAAGATGCCCAATTCAAGTGACCAAAATATGATAATTATGTCAAAAATGCTGTCAAAATGTCATTAATATTCTGATGGCATAAACTTTGACTTAAAAGAGACATCATCAAATCATGTTTTAATTATGTCTAAAGGTAATATATCAGTACAAGCGGAAAATATTTTTCCAATCATCAAAAAATTTCTTTATTCAGACCATGAGATCTTCCTAAGAGAATTGGTCTCCAATGCAGTCGATGCCACTACCAAAATCAAAACACTAGCCCAAAAAGGTGAGATGAAAGATGAATTGGGTGATATCAAAATCGAAGTCAAAATCGACAAAGAAAATAAAACCCTTCACATCATCGACAAAGGTATCGGAATGACAGAAGATGAAGTCAACAAGTACCTGAATCAAATGGCTTTTTCGTCTGCTGAAGAATTCCTTTCAAAATACAAAGACGACGCAACCATCATCGGTCATTTCGGTCTAGGATTTTACTCTGCATTTATGGTGGCTGATAAAGTAGATGTTATCACAAAATCTTACAAAAAAGACGCACCTGCAAACATATGGTCATGTGATGGCAATCCTGAATACACCATTCACCCACATGATAAAACAGAACGCGGCACAGAAATTATTCTCCACATCAATGACGAAAACAAAGAATATCTAGAAGAATATAGAATCAAAGAATTACTAAATAAATATTGTAAATTCTTACCCGTAGAAATAAAATTTGGTACAAAAACGGAATCTACATGGGAAGGCGAAGGTGATGATAAGCAGGAAATCAAAACAGAAGTGGATGATATCATCAACAATCCACACCCTATCTGGAAGATGAAACCAGCTGATCTTACAGACGAAGATTATAAGAAGTTTTACAACGAACTTCACCCGTTCAGCCAACCACCATTATTCTGGATACATTTGAATATTGATTATCCATTTAATTTGACTGGTATTTTGTACTTCCCTAAATTGACCAATAACTTTGAAGTTCAAAAAAACAAAATCCAACTATACAGCAATCAAGTATTTATTACGGATGACGTCAAAGAAATCGTGCCAGAGTTTCTGATGCTTCTCCATGGTGTGATCGACTCACCAGATATTCCGCTGAATGTATCTCGTAGTTACCTACAATCGGATAGCAATGTCAAAAAAATAAATACCTATATCTCCAAAAAAGTATCTGAAAAACTTCAGTCTCTTTTCGAAACAGATAGAGTATCTTACGAAGATAAGTGGAAAGAAATCAGCACTTTCGTAAAATATGGTATGATCTCAGACGAGAAATTTAACGAAAAAGCGATGGGATTTGCCTTATTAAAAAATCTTGACGGCGTACACAGCACATTGGAAGAGTATAAAGAAAAAGTAAAGGCAACTCAAACTGACAAACATAATAAATTGATCTATTTGTATGCCAATGACCCTAAAGCGCAACACAGCTACATCAAAGCAGCAAAAGATTATGGTTATGATGTGCTAGAAATGGATACCATCATAGACAATCACTTCATGCAACACATCGAGTACAAAGGCAGTGAAGTGACCTTCGTCCGTGTGGATTCTGATACACCTGACAACCTTGTACAAAAAGACGAAACAAAAGAGTCCGTATTAAGTCAAGCAGACCAAGATAAGGTAAAAGATATATTCACCAATAATGTGAAAAATCTAGGTTTGGGACAAATAGAGTTAAAACCATTGTCACCTACAGACCATCCTGTGACCATCACCAAACCAGAATTTATGCGTAGGATGAAAGAAATGCAAGCTATGCAAGGTATGGATATGGGCATGTTTCCAGATAGCCACAATGTAGTCATCAATACCAATCATCCACTCATCGCAGATAAATTGGTAAAGATGAAAAGTGAAGAAAAGAAAGCAGATTTTGCAAACTATCTCCACGACTTAGCACTATTGAATCAAAACATGCTCAAAGGCGAAGAGCTTTCAGCATTTATAGCAAGAAGCTTGGAGTTTGTGAAGTAATATTATAAGGCACATTATATTAAAAGCCGTAAAGCAGTTTTGTTTTACGGCTTTTTTGTTTTTGGTAGGCACTTCTGAACCATTCCTATCCCAAATCAGTTACAACACCATAAATTATCATCCTTTATGAATCCATTTTTGTTTCCATTTACTACGCCATATGGTGTTCCTCCATTTGATCTTATTAAAAATAGTCATTTTGCACCTGCCATCACGCAAGGCATAAGTCAGCAAAAGATCGAAATAAAAGATATCATCGAGAATGCTGCTACACCTGATTTTGCAAATACTATAGAAGCACTAGAAAATTCAGGACAGATCATAAAGCGTACAGCAGCAGTACTTTATAATCTTTCTTATGCAAATACAAGTGCGTCGCTACAAAAAATCATGCAAAAAGTAGCGCCCAAATTATCAGCGCACAATGATAAGATATTTATGAATCTTGCCCTTTTTAGAAAGGTCAAATTTGTATGGGAAAATAGAAAACAGCAGAAAATGACAGGTGAAAAATTGAGACTGCTAGAAATTTATTTCAAAACTTTTGTCAGAAATGGGGCAAATCTAAAGGCGCAAGATAAAAAACGAGTAGCCGACATCAACCAAAGACTAACAGTTTTAAGTCTTGAATTTGGTAAAAACATTTTAGCCGCCACCAATGAATACCAACTCATCATCGACAACGAAAACGATCTTTCTGGTCTTCCTCACTCCATCATTTCTGCTGCAAAAGATACAGCAGTGACTCACCATATGCCTGAAAAATGGGTGTTTAACTTACAAAATGCGAGTGTCATACCTTTTCTACAATATGCCGAAAACAGGATGCTACGCAAAGAGATATGGGCTGCTTACACAAACAAAGGTAATCTCGGTGATAAAAATGATAACAATGCCATCGTAAAAGAAATGGTACAACTCAGGGCTGAGAAATCTAGTTTGCTTGGTTATAAAAGTCACGCACATTACGTACTCGAAGAGCAGATGTCAAAATCTCCTGATCAAGTACAAGAATTACTTACCAAATTGTGGCAGCCAGCCATTGAGATGGCTAAAAATGAAGCAAGTGACCTTCAAAAAATGATATTGGGAGAAGACAATAATTTTGTGCTTCATGCCTTCGATTGGAGATATTATGCAGAGAAGCTTCGGAAACAGAAGTACGACATCGACGAAGAAGAAATGAAACCATACTTTGCATTATCAAATGTACAGAAAGGGATTTTTGATGTAGCAAATAAACTGTATGGCATCAGCTTTACCTTAAATGAAGGGCTGCCCACTTATCATCCCGAAGCTCATGCCTATGAAGTGAGAGAGTCAAGTGGTAAGTTGACAGGAATAATTTATCTCGACTTTTTCCCTAGAGATAGCAAACAAGGAGGCGCATGGATGACGAGTTTTGTGGAGCAAAAAAAAGACGGTGGTAAACGAGTCTTACCTGTCATCTCTATTGTATGTAATTTTACAAAACCTACGGGTGAGATACCTTCTTTGTTGACATATGACGAAGTTATCACATTTTTTCATGAGTTCGGACATGCTTTGCATGGCTTG
>JAKQLF010000184.1 GCA_029567325.1 Bacteroidota bacterium
GGAGAAATCAAAGAAAAGAAAGGCGGTTATAGCGAGGGTGTTCCACCTCTTCCCATTCCGAACAGAGAAGTTAAGCCCCTTAGCGCCGATGGTACTTGAGTTAAATCTGGGAGAGTAGGTCGCTGCCTAATTTTTTTCTTAGTTCTAGAGATAGAATAAGAAAAAACCAAAAGTCTTGTAGAGCAATCTGCAGGACTTTTTTTGTTTATGGCAAGTAGCTAAATTGCCAAATTGCTGAACTGCGAAATCGCTGGAATGCTGGCGAATAGGCTTCAGCCTGTTCAACTGTGGCAATGCTAAGAGAAGGAAAATGCAAGGCAACTTTGCTTCAGTATGTTTATTTACTAAACTCCTAAATCGCTATTGGAGAACCATTGTGCGATAAAAACAAAACCCGACAATTATTATATATCTTTTTTTCTTGAATGCTCAAAGACCTATCCTTACATTTACATTCAAATAGTAATACATATGTCTGAGCTCAAAATCAAAGGGGAAGTTTATAAAGATACACTTACAAGAGCTCTTTACGCGACAGATGCTTCCATGTATCAAATTTTCCCTGACATTGTTGTAGTTCCAAAAGATGAAGAAGATTTGGCCATCATATGCCATTATGCCCGAGCTCATAAACTTCCCATCTTGCCAAGAGGTTCTGCAACGAGTCTAGCCGGACAAACGGTTAATAGAGGAATAGTCATAGATTTTACAAAATACTTTAATAAAGTGCTTTCGTATAATGCAACAGAAGGCACTGCAGTTGTCCAACCAGGAGTAACTCGTGATCAACTCAATTTGATTGTAGAAAAAGATAATTTTCATTATGCGCCTGATCCGGCGACCTCAAATAGAGCAACTTTTGGTGGGATGATTGCCAACAACTCCTCAGGAACTAAAAGTATTCTTTATGGCAAAACAAGTGATTATGTCATCAGCTTAAAAATCATGCTCATCGATGGTACCATTTTGACCCTACAAGATTGTGACCATAATGTTTTTGATACAATCTGCAATCAAAATGACTCAGAAGGTGATTTATATCGAAAAATTAGATCCATAATCTTTAATAATATCGAGGAAATCAAAGAGAGATATCCAAAGGTCATGAGAAGGGTTACTGGTTATGCTTTGGATGCGTTCCAGCCCGAAAAACCTTGGAATCTATCAAAGTTAATAACGGGAAGTGAAGGGTCGCTCGCAATTATTTTGGAAGCAAAAATTGGATTAGTACCCTTGCCTAAATTTCAGAATTTGGCTGTTGCTCATTTTGAAGATCGAAACAAAGGCATACAAGCTGTAAAACAGATTGTCTCTTTTGGACCAGCTGCGGTAGAAGTTTTGGATGATAATGTTTTGGTGCAAAGCAAATCAAATGCAATAACCAAAAAATACCATGACAATTTGATCAAAGGTGACCCAGCGCTGGTATTGACGGTTGAGTTTTATGGAGACACTCAAGAAGAGATTACCTCCAAAGCAAATCAATTAACAGCATACTTAGAAAATTATCCTACAGCATACCACTGTCCTGTTTTTTATGACAAAGCGAGCATCAATGACGCACTCAATTTAAGAAAAGATGGTTTGGGAATTTTGATGGGAAAAGTAGCTGACAAAAAACCGCAAGCATTTGTGGAAGACAGCGCTATTCCGTTGGAACATCTGGCTGACTATATAGAAACGGTAGAAAACATCTGCAAAGAACAAGAAACAGAACTGGTAATTTATGCCCACGCAAGTGTGGGAGTTTTGCATATAAGACCAATTTTAGACGTAACCAAAACTGAGGACATTGAGAAAATGAAATACATTTCTGACCAATGTTTTCAACTTGTAAAAAAATATGGAGGTTCATGGAGCGGAGAACACGGAGATGGCAGAAACCGAGGTCCAAGAATCAGGGATTTTTATGGCGATCAAATTTATGATGCATTCAAACAAGTCAAAAATGCATTTGACCCTTATCATTTACTCAATCCAAATATCATCATTGATACGCCACCGATGGATCAACATATGCGCTATGGGCCAGAATATACCGATCAAAAACAACAATTCGTATTTCACTATCGCAAAGATCATTCTTTTGAGGACCTAGTACACATGTGTTCTGGGGTAGGCGCATGTAGAAAGACAGTTGGTGGAACCATGTGTCCAAGCTTCAGAGCTACAGGAGATGAAAAGGATTCTACAAGGGGTAGGGCAAATACCTTGCGGCTCGCCATGTCGGGCCAGATGAATTTTAAAGATTTATCACATCCTGATGTCAAAGAAGTGATGGACCTTTGTTTGAGTTGCAAAGCTTGCAAATCAGAATGCCCCTCCAACGTGGATATGGCAAAGTTGAAAAGTGAAGTTCTACAAATCAGTTATGATGCTCATGGAAGCTCTCTTGCTGAAAAGCTACCAAAATATGCGCCCACAATAGCTAAATGGAGTTCAGGTTTGATGGCCCCAATAGTCAACAAAATCCAAAAGTTTACCTTTTTTAAGAAGATTTTAGCCAAATACGGGGGCATTCATTCACAAAGAAACCTTCCAGAATACTCCAATCAAAAATTGACAAATTGGTATAAAAGGCAAGAACAATTTAAATCTCAACGCAAAGTTGTACTCTTTGCCGACACATATATCAATCATCATGAAATACAGCTTGGAAAACACGCCATTCAGCTGCTAAATGATTGTGGATACGAAGTAATCCTGGCTGAAGTAGGATGTTGTCAAAGACCGCTGATTTCAAATGGTTTCTTAAAAGAAGCAAAAGTTGCAGGAACAAAAACTGCCATGGGATTATATGAATACATCAAAACGGGCACTCCAATTTTAGTACTGGAGCCCAGCTGTTTTTCATCACTCTCAGAAGATTTACCCGATCTCATAGATGATGCAGACGTTGCCAAACTTTTGCACCAAGGGGTATTTCAAATAGAAGATTTTTTAACTCAAGAGTGGGTCTCCGGAAAATTGGATGGAAAATTTTCTGCCATTAATGATCAGCCTATTGTCATTCACGGACATTGCCATCAAAAAGCTTTACAAGGCATGACTGCGATCGAACACCTATTGAATCTGGCATCAATACCCTATGAAATTTTGGATACGGGATGCTGTGGAATGGCAGGAGCTTTTGGTTACGAAAAAAACCATTATGAAATTTCTGTAAAAATTGCAAATGAAAGCTTGATACCAGCGCTCAAAAGACACCCTGAAGCAGGTGTTTTTGCCAATGGTTTTTCTTGTAGACACCAAATTGAGGATCTTGCACATCGCAGTTCTAAACACATCATAGAACAAATCAAATTTTCTAAAAATGGGTAAAGAAAAAATAGACACTATAGAAAAGATAGAAATTTCGCAAGAATTAAAGTCTGCTGTTTTTACTGATTTGGACGAATGTAGAAGGGTCCTTGTGAGATGCCATGTGAGTCCCCAAAGGGAAGAAGTATTTATAAGGATTTGGACATCAACTTTTCTATTGGATGAAAATTCTGATCATGTAAGTGCACTCCTGCACGCAGAAAACATCAGTTACTTCCCAGACTGGACAAAAGTTGAAAAGGGAAAACGCAGACAATTTGTTTTGATCTTTGATGCTTTACCCAAAAGGTGTAAAAATTTTCATTTCATAGAACAAATCCCACAAGGTGGCGGGTTTGTTTGCATGAACATTCCTAGAAATGAAGAAGATATTTATGATCTGGAGATGATTTGAAAGCCTAATAATTCCTGAGAATCTCCCTTTTTTGATCCAATATATATCCTTTTAAATCTGCAAGTGATAAACTAAAAAGAGGCATGGACGCGTCACCACTTGCTGCATTTATTTTCACATAGCCTACCACAGAAGTCCAAGTGTGAAGTGTTTGGAACATAGGATCAATATTGGGTTTAATGCTACCATCATCAATGCCTCTTTGAATTTCACGAGCATATATTTTAAAAGGTAAATTGTGAAGTTCCTGTACTTTAGAAAAATAAGTACTTTCTTTCAAGGCCTCTGTCATCTTAGAGTCGTCACCAATTGCGGAAGATGAGCGAATAACAGAAAAATAGTCCAACAATGCTTCTGAATACAAATAGTGATCATCACAGAAATTCATGAAATTTTCCATTAAACTCACACTTACAACCAACCCATTTTCACCCGTTAGTTTTTTGATCAGTCTATTGTAACTATCTGCTAAAGATTGCAAAGCTCTGTAAGTAACGGCCATATACAAATTTTCCTTACTCTGAAAGTAAGAATATAAAGTCACTTTTGTGATACCTGCAATTTTGGAAACCTCTTCCATTCTGGCATTTTTGAAACCATACTGTCCGAAAACTATTTCTGCAGCGTCAATTATGGTGTTTTCCTTTTTTAATCGAGTGGGTATCTTCATTGGAATGCTTTCTTTTCAAAAAAGTAATGATAATTTCTTAGTGTGGAGGAGCAAAAGTAGGTAATTAATATTTTTGAATATTTTATACTATTGGTATGCTAAGCAGGATAATTTGGGTTCAAAAATAGCATTTATTTTGTAAAAGCACCTGTTATTAAAATATTTAAGAAGCCGCTTTAGGAATACATGTATAAGTAACGAATAAGTAAATACCGTTTTGTTTGTATTCCTATCTGTTTACGCCGAAAAAACTTAATTTTGCGCCCCAATAGGTATTGAAGGAAAAATCATGGATAGACTTAGCGAAATAAAAAGAAGAAGAACTTTTGGAATAGTGTCTCACCCGGATGCAGGAAAGACCACACTCACAGAAAAACTACTGCTTTTTGGAGGTGCCATTCAAATTGCAGGTGCGGTAAAATCAAATAAAATAAAGAAGCACGCTACCTCTGATTTTATGGAGATCGAAAAACAGAGAGGTATTTCTGTTGCCACTTCAGTGATGGCATTTGAGTATAGAGACAAACAGATCAATATTTTAGATACGCCAGGTCACAAGGATTTTGCGGAAGATACATATAGAACGCTTACGGCAGTGGATAGCGTCATCGTTGTCATAGACGTTGCTAAAGGTGTTGAAGAACAGACAGAAAAATTGGTTGGTGTTTGCCGAATGAGAAAAACACCTATTATTGTATTCATCAACAAATTAGATAGAGAAGGTAAAGATGCCTTTGATCTTCTTGATGAAGTTGAAGAAAAATTGGGTTTGAAAGTACTACCACTTTCATGGCCGGTAGGAATGGGTCAATTATTTCAGGGTGTTTATAATATTTATGAAAAAAAACTCATCCTATTTTCGCCGCACGGCAAGCAATTGGAGGAAGACACATTGGAAATTCGTGATTTATCTGACGAAAAACTAGATAAAAAAATTGGTAAAAAAGCTGCGGATGTCCTCAGAGAAGAAATTGAAATCATAACTTCAGTTTATCCAGAATTTGACCAAAAGGCCTATTTGAAAGGGGATGTTTCTCCTGTATTTTTTGGCAGTGCGGTCAATAACTTTGGTGTCAAAGAAATGTTGGATTGTTTTGTAGACATCGCTCCATCACCCAGAGACAGAGAAACCGAAGAACGCATTGTGCATCCAGAGGAAGATAAATTTTCTGGATTTGTTTTTAAAATTCACGCCAATATGGATCCCAAACACCGGGATCGAATTGCCTTTTTGAGAATTTGCTCAGGAAAGTTTGAAAGAAATACCAATTACCTACACATCAGACAGGAAAGGCAGATAAAATTTTCGAACCCAACAGCCTTTATGGCGTCAAAAAAAGAAGTGGTTGATGAGGCATATCCTGGGGATATCGTAGGTCTGTATGATTCAGGAAATTTTAAAATAGGGGACACACTTACAGAAGGTGAGATATTACATTTCAAAGGAATACCGAGTTTTTCGCCAGAACAGTTCCGTTTTGTAAACAATTCAGATCCTTTAAAAACCAAACAACTCAACAAAGGCCTTGACCAATTAATGGATGAAGGTGTGGCACAGATGTTTACTAAAATAGAAAACAATCGTAAAATTGTAGGAACGGTAGGTGCGCTACAATTTGATGTAATTCAGTACAGGTTGCTGAATGAATACGGGGCTAGTTGCGACTACGAGCCCGTAAATTTGTACAAAGCTTGTTGGGTAGTTTGCAAAGACGAGAAAGAATTGGAAAATTTTAAATCGAGAAGAAGAAGAGACCTTGCTTTGGATACAGACGGCAAATTGGTGTATCTTGCAGAATCTGCTTGGGCTCTAAAAACAGTCCAGGAAAACCACCCAAATGTTGATTTTAGGTTTACAAGTGAAGTTTAATGAATGCAATATTAATTAACCAAAATACTCAATCAATGAGATCAATTTACTACAGCATCATTTGTTTATTTTTTCTATCTTCATGTGCTTCCATCACTGGTTTTGAAGAAGGAAGAAGCAACGGTAAAGGAAACGGCACAGCAATAGCTTCTTTAAATTATTCACGAACACCAGATTTGGACACGGAAGATGGTGACGAAATCATTGATCTCGCGGGAGCACCTTTCTTGGAAATATCAGGAAGGTATGGGCTAACAGAAAAACTAGATTTTGGGGTAAAAGTTAATACATTTTTAAATCTTGGAGCCAATGTGAAATACCAATTAGTGGGAGATCGTCAATCACCATTTGCTTTAGGAACAGGGTTGGAATTTGGATTATTTGGCGGAATAAACATTTGGAATATTCAAGTGCCCTTATATACAAGCTTTTATCCATCTGATAAACTTTGCGTTTACGTGACACCCAAATACATATATCAAACAGCTGGATTTGGAAACGGAGGCGCAAATTACGTAGGAGCCAATGCAGGTTTATTATTTGGGACCAGACACAAGTTTGGGATAGATTTTGCCTATTATAGAGTTGGTACTGCAGAGTCAAGTGCAGCCTTGCTCAACTTTGGTATTGGTGGTAAATTTTTATTTGGCGATAATTAAAAGCCGAATAATCATCAAAAATTTTCCATACAAGATAGTAGGATTGATAATTGCCTTGGCGGCATTGCTGATAGGGTACTTCACCAATCGAGTATTTTATAGTGTGGGCATATTATTTGCTGCTGTCTTTGTGGTTACCACCAAAAATTGGTATAAAGAAATCAGGAGAGATAGATTTCTTGCATCATTTCTTCTGCTTCCTTTTATTGTTTTAGTGGCGGATTTATCTTCTAATGGTATCGAAGTCATATCACAATCCACTTTTTTTACGAAGCTTACCTTGTTTTTACTTCCACTTTTTATTACTGTATGGAAGCCAAAGGCAAAAGAGACAATGAGAGTCCATTTTGCTTTGTATTTGCTTTTGATGGTCAATTTGCTGTATTCTTTTTTCCACTTTTTTTTGGATCAAGAGCAAGTCATGGAAGGCTATAAGTTTGCAAAAGTCATGAAAGTGATGTCTTTAAATGACCACATCAGGATTTCATGGTTGAGCGCAATCGCAGTCATATTAGCAATAAGAGACTCCACTCTTACAACCTCAAAAACAATTAAATATCTATTATTTGCATTTATCCTCATTCAAGTCATTTACTTACATGTGCTAAGTGCAAAAACTGGTTTGCTATGCCTATATAGTTCATTGCTGATTTATAGTATTTATTTATCCTACAAATCGAGTATCAAAAAGGGAATCATAACCCTTATAACCCTAATTACACTTCCAATAGCAGCTTACTTTTTGGTGCCATCATTTGAGAGAAGAATAGGGTATGTGAGGTGGGATTTTAGTGAATTTCTTTCAGGAGCGGAAAGAGCAGGACTGAGTGATGGAAACAGATTTCACTCAATACATGCTGGTGTCTCCATTTTTAAAGAAAATCCCATGGGTATTGGGTTTGTCAATATTCAAGATACGACCAACCAATGGCTGATGATCAATAAAAAGTTCTTATCAACTACAGATTACATTTTGCCAAGCAGTGAGTTTTTGATTTATGCTGTGGGAGGAGGTATTATTGGATTGTTTTTGCTTGTCTTGCATTTTGCAATGCCATTTACCTACAAGGAAATCTGGAAAGATTCACTTTTCCCAAGCATCTATTTGCCGGCGCTGGTCACATTTATGTATGAAATCCATTTTGAAGGACAATTGTCCCTATTTGTTTATGCCTTTTTTGTGTTCTGGGTTTATTACCTTGCAAAAAGCAGATTGATAAACTAAACATTTCCTACATTTGCGCACTCATGACAATTTACAAACGGGATGGTAGAAGTTAAACTTTTTTCTGGAACTAAGTCCAAATATCTGGCAGAAAAAATAGCCTATTTTTATGGTGAAGAACTGGCAGCCTGCGAGGTAAAAACCTTTAGTGACGGAGAAATGCGCATTGTCATTGATGAATCTGTAAGAGGAGCGCACATATTTTTTATTACTTCCACTTTTGCACCATCTGATAACCTTTTGGAACTACTCTTGATGATAGACTCAGCTAAGCGCGCCAGCGCTGGGTATATTACAGCCGTCATTCCTTATTATGGATATGCCAGACAAGATAGAAAGGATAAACCACGGGTTCCGATCTCAGCCAAGCTGATCGCTAATCTTCTCCAAGCTGCAGGAGCCAATAGGATCATGACTATGGATCTCCACGCAGATCAAATTCAAGGTTTTTTTGATATCCCTGTTGATCACCTCAAAGGGGAGGCGATTTTCATGCCTTATCTAGAAAAGCAAGATCTTACCAACACGATATTTGCGTCTCCAGATGTAGGAGGTGTAAAAAGAGCAAGATCTTTTGCAAAATATTTCAAAAGAGACTTAGTCATTTGTGATAAAGAGCGGATCAAAGCAAATGAAGTAAAATCCATAACGGTCATCGGAGATGTAACTGGAGCTGACGTAATATTGGTAGATGACTTGATAGATACTGCTGGAACTTTATGCAAGGCAGCTGATGCTTTGATTGAAAAAGGTGCAAGAAGCGTCAAAGCCATGTGTACACACCCTGTTTTATCGGGTAAAGCATATGAAAACATAGAAAACTCTCAAATTTCTAAAATCATAACAACAGACACCATTCCACTAAAAAGACAATCTGATAAAATCGAAGTTTTATCTTGTGCTCAACTTTTTTCTAAAGCAATTAGGAATACCCATGAGTATAAATCGATCGCCGCTCTTTTCGTAGATAAATCATTGGATTAAAGATTCCTTGTTTTGCTAATCAAATGAATTTTAATCTTCGATTAGTGAAACAAGACATTCGAAAATAAAAATTGTCCGTTTACCCAAAAACCTCTGTAGAGTGGATTGTCAGGTAGGTAGACTACCGCTCCTCTGCCTTTATCTTCCACACTCACAACAGGAGTATTGCCCAATTTTTCCTGGAGATTTTTTCCTATAAACCCTTTATAAAATAATGGGCTTTTGATTTTTGAAACCAACCAACCATCTTTTGGACTTTGATATAATGCATCCTCAGTTTTTAAAGTAAAGTAAGAATTACCAAGACCCCAAGCGTATGGATGCGTTCCGTCTATAGTAGTTTTCAGTATGGCACCAGATAGAGTGTGGCTCAAACTACTACGATATCTATCTGCATAGGGCAATGATTCTTCTTTTGTAGAGTCTTCCTGCACTTTTTGCTGATCTTCTTCTATTGGTTTTAGTCCAAAATCCTCCGATGATGAAAATGGCCCGCAAGCACTTCCAAGAGCAATGAGTTTACCCCCACCACTGACCCATGTAGATAGCTTTTTACCTAAACTACTCTCTAATGAATAATCATAACCAGGCATAATCAAGGTATTGTACTTATCAAGATCAATCTTGCTCAGTCTAGCGAATGAAACTGTTGTAATCGGATAATCTAGTACTTGCTCAAAATAATACATGATTTGACCAAATTCTGACGAAGCAATTTCCTCACCTCTCACTGTAACGACTTTGGGTGGTATCATCATGCTGAATGAATTTCCACCAAAATCATTGGCATGCTCACTAAACCCAGATTCTATGCAAGTAAAAGCACCGGCAGTGAGCTTAGCAACTAAGTCAACGGTTTTCTTCCAGTCTGCCTGACCTTTTCTGAAAATAAAATGTGTGCCAGCTTCAAAAGTATTATTGCCAAATAGCACAGGCTTGTCGGTAACGTGGATCTTTACACCAGCATCAAATAGTTTGCTGAGAATTTGAGCATCATGCAATTCTTTCCACGGAAGTGCCAATGCAGTAGCTCCAAATGCACAGGCTTGTGTAGAAACTTTCATGCTGTCACTGGAGGTAGGAGTAGGCGATAAAAGTGGATCAACACTTAGACCATAAGCTTCCACACCATATGCAAGAGGTAAAGACCATGCGGTAATGTCATAAGTAAGGCTGTCTTCTAGAAAATGATCGGGTTCTAGCAGTGTTTGCATTAATACAGATCTTGGTTGGAAAGCACTCACTACAATATCTCCAGCATCAATAGAAATGGATTTTTGCTCATTGCTTGAAAAGGAAATACCGCTCAACTTTTTACTAGTCCCAGATTTAGAATAGGCAATTTTATTGATATCCAAAAGTGCTAATAAAGCATTGAGGTGTGGCCCCTTTTTTAAGACAATGGATTTAAAAGCTCCTTTGGGCTTTTGCTTACTGTCGGCAAAATATTTTATCTGATTGTCGATCAACTTTTTATGATTTTTAGCGCTGACTTCAACAGTTGATAAAGCAACAGTATAATGGTGTAGAATTCTATCCTTAAGTGTGAGTGTGTCACCATTTTTTAATTGAACAGCTCTCCCTGCTCTTCCCAATCCTGCTTGTTCGTAAGTCATGCCAATAGCACCACTAAACATAGGATAAGTATCACCATAACTTGGATAGAATAAATCAAATGCTTCAGATGTAAAATAAAGCCAGTCATTCGCATCAAAGTATTTAGCGTGATTTTTACCAAATTCAGATTGGAATGTTTTTTGAAAATCCGTAAGGTACTGGTGGTATGGTTTTGCCGCTGGTGGGAAATAATAATTATCTTCAAAACCCATTTCGTGAAAATCTGCATGTACGTGCGGCATCCATTCATTATAAACCTTTAATCGTTGCTTGGTTTCTGTTTGCGTTTGCCATGCCCAGTCTCTGTTGAGGTCAAATTGATAATGGTTTACTCTTCCGCCTGGCCACGGTTCGTGATGCTCTTCATCATCCAAATCTGGATAGGTCCTAGTTTTTTCAATACCCCTGACCCAGTTTGTATATCTTGCAAAACCATCAGGATTCAAGCAAGGATCAATGATGTAAATGGTGTTTTTAAGATAGGAAAGTATAGAATCTGAATCAGCACAAGCAAGTGTATAAAGCGTTTTCATGCTGCTTTCTGTACCTGAAGCTTCATTGCCATGTACACTGAAACTCAGCCAAACAATTGCCTTTTTGTCTGCGGTTGTGGATGCTTGAGTGGAAAAGCCCAGGTCGCTCATGTGAGTTTGCCTTATACTTTCAAGATTGGCCAAATTTTCTGGAGTTGACACAAAACACAATAAAAGAGGACGATCCTCATAAGTTCTTCCATATTCTACCACTTTCACATATTTGCTTTCCTTCGCCACATGGTAGATATAGTTAACAACTTCATGATGTGGAGTGAAAGACTGACCATAAGAAGTTTGTAGAAAAGCTTCTGGTGATTGAAGTTGGCCATAGGCGAAAAAGTAAACAAAACACAATGCAATTAAAATCGATTGGCGCATATTTCTATTAATTTTTTAAGAAAGAGGTATCAAATTGTAGAGATACGAGAACTAAAATGTATTAAACTTGTAACATGATATTATCTAAAAAAACGTTAAGGTGTTTCTGAGGACACTGCAATATATTTCAAAAGAATCTAAAACATAAAAAATAAATATGAAATTTCAAAGAGTGAGTGTTTTGTTAATGGCTTTGATCTTATTTGCATCATGTGGTAAACTCGACACGTCTGATGATGGATCAACTTCTGCAATTAGCGACGATCAGAAAATATTAAAGGGAAACTTTATAAATGCTTCCCACCCAACATCGGGTGAGGTTTTTGTTTACGAAGAGGGTAATGTTAAAAAATT
Source organism: Bacteroidota bacterium (assembly GCA_029567325.1). Classification (GTDB taxonomy): domain Bacteria; phylum Bacteroidota; class Bacteroidia; order Chitinophagales; family Saprospiraceae; genus JADKBO01. The sequence continues at coordinate 12,009 of JAKQLF010000184.1, forward strand.
GGGATTTAGCAATTTTAAAACAGACAATGGCCCAGACTTGAGGATTTATCTGTCGGCTGATTTGGGAGCGAAGAACTTTGTTCAAGTTTCAGGTGAAGTAAAAAATGGTACCTACTCAGTAACAATCCCCGAAACTGCAAATCTAGGGACCCAAAAATATGTGCTTATCTGGTGTAAAGCCTTCTCTGTGCTATTTGGCAGTGCAGAACTTAAATAAATCAAGTGGTTAAATTCTACAAGTATTAGGTTGCCTGATAAGGAATAATGCCAGTATATTGAAAAATATTTGAAGGTTTTGGACAGAAATTATTTAAAAATGTAGGCCGATTCGATCAAAATTCCAATCAAAATATTACAAATAAGAATATGTCCAAAACGAAAATAAATATTGATATAAGCTGATTTTATCTGTTGATTTTCAATAGATTATAAATTATTATATGTAGCTATGTTTGCCAAGAGTTAAATTGGAAGGTCTTTTTATTGGCATTTTTATTGCAATGGGTTATATTTGCATTCCTAAACCGTCCGATTTAAAAGAAAATGTACAGATTGACTGGCTACGTATCAGCTATATTGTTCATATTGATGTCCATTCCCATGTGGGCGCAAAATTATCGACCCATCAATGGCGTTGGCAACAATGCTATTAATGTACTCAGAGGTAGTGCAAATGACTATTTAATCAATTACGTTCCTCAAGATTTTGCAGATAAGATTTCTATTCCAAAATTGGATGAAACTTATAATAAGCCAAATCCAAGAAAAATTAGCAACGCATTATTTGATCAACCAGCTATTATAAACGATAGAAGGGGGTTATCAGATTTTACATGGGTATTCGCTCAATTTATAGATCACGAAATCAATTTACAAGAATATGATGAGTCGCAAATACTCAACAACATTGTTGTACCAGAAGACGATCAATTTTTCCCACCAAATACAGTAATCAAAACACAAAGATGTAAAATTGCTGAAGGTACTGGAACGAGCGAACTCAATCCAGTGAGATATAAAAATAAAGTAACGGCATTCATTGATGGATCAACTATCTATGGATCTGATTCGATCAGAGCCACTTGGTTAAGGACATTTCACAGTGGTAAACTAAAAGTTTCTCAAGGAAATATGTTGCCTTGGAATACGGTTGATGGTGAATTTAACAGCTCTGTAGATGATTTTGCACCAGTAATGGTAGACGAAACAAAAAGCCTTTTAAAATATTTTGTAGCTGGAGACAAGAGAGCGAATGAGAATCCATTGCTGATAGGAATGCATACTTTGTTTGTAAGAGAACACAATAGGATTTGTGAAACCCTTTTGGCAGAAAATCCTCAATGGGATGATGAAAAAATTTACCAAGAAGCCCGCAAGCTTAATGTAGCATTTTTACAAAGCATTGTTTATAATGAATGGTTGCCACAGCTTGGTATCAAAATACCAGCATTTTCAGGTTACCAAGCGCAGATAAACCCGCAAGTAATGAATGTGTTTTCTGCAGCAGCATTTAATATTGGTTATACACTGGTCAATTCAAACATTTTGCGTTTGGATAGTCATGGCAAATCTTTGGCGATTGGCAATTTACAATTGAAAGATGCGTATTATAATCCGGTGACAACGTTGCTTACGGGCGGTATAGAGCCATTTTTCAGAGGTATGGCTACACAGGTACAACAAGAAATGGACGACAGGGTTATCGACGATGTGCGAAACTTTAGATTCTCAGGAAAGAATGATGAAGGTCTGGATTTTGTAGCCATCAATATTACGAGAGGAAGAGAAAGAGGACTTCCCGCTTACAATGGTGTTTCAAACGCATTTGGTTTTCCTTCTTATAAAGATTTCATTTCGCTTACTGATAATACCGATGAAGCAGCGGCTCTAGAAGCAATTTATGGATCTGTTGCCAATTTAGACCCATGGGTAGGTATGTTGGCAGAAAAACACATGCCCAATGCCATCATGGGCAGATTGATGATGGCCATCCTTGAAAAGCAGTTTCAAGATTTAAGAGATGGTGATCGTTTTTATTTTGAAAACGACGCTGCCATGACTGCAGATGAAATTAAGTTGGCGAAGTCTACAACCTTGAGAGACATTCTCATGAGAAACACTTCTATTGATCTGATGCAAGAAAATGTTTTCAAGGCTACCTCTTATGATGATATACCTTTTGGTCCAAAACCATTACCAATAGACTTAAGGGCTGAACTGTATCCAAACCCTGTTTCACAAACTGCAAACTTCAATATTTATTCAGAGCAAGTGCAGAATGCCAATATGTTTGTTTATGATGTAAGCGGCAGGGTGGTTTACCAAAGTATTTTGCCTCTTGAAGAAGGGATTACCAAAAGTGCGATTGATTTTTCTAACCTTACTGGAGGAGTTTATAATGTTGTGATTTCAAATGCTAGGAATTACACCATCGTCCGCATGTTCAAGGATTAATTTAAATTACTGATTTTTAGTTTTATTTTGTGTTGTTTTTTTGGCCATATAGTCAGAACAGCAAATCTTTCCTACCACGTTAAATGCTAACTCGTTGAGTAAAGTAAAGGAATACTTGTGGATTTTATTACTTAGGTTATCCTATGTTTTAACGGTGTTTTTTGGCAAAGGCCTGTCCATAATGCTTTACTGGTTCTTTAGTAGAGTTATTCATTATCGGAGGAGTGTAATCGATCAGAATTTGCTCAAGGCAGGTATTGCCAATTTAGAAAACGTGGTCGCTCTTCGCAATGCTTATTATAAACAATTGGCCAACTATGTGGTGGAAAGTGTCTATGGTTTGTATGCCACATTTATAAAGCTAAATTTTAAATTGAGATTTACAAACATTGAATTTTTGGAAAGTTTTCTGGCCGAAGGTAGAAATGTCATCATTGTGGCTAGCCATTTTGGCAATTGGGAGTGGGCTGTTCCAATGCTCGCAAAGGTTTCTAAGTTTCCGGTGGTTGGGGTCTATAAGCCAATTTCTGATAAGGCACTCGATGCGGTAATGTTGAGGAGAAGATCCAGATTTGGTCTGATCATGGCATCGATGGGAGAGGTGGTGAGGCACATCAAAACAAGCAAAGGTGCAACCGCTTATGTTTTAATTGCTGACCAAAGCCCTGCACAAGCCGACCCTGCTTGTATGGCTGATTTTTTTAGCATACCAACTTATTTTGTTTCCGGACCGCAAAAATTGAGCAATCGCTTTGATATGGTGGTTTTAAATCAAACAATCAAACCTGTTTCTGGTGGGTACGAGGTCTTTTTTACTTCCTTGGATCGCAGCAAACTGCCAGAAGTATACGCACAATCACTCGAATCTGATATCAGAAGACAACCTGCCTACTGGCTTTGGTCCCACAAACGGTGGAAACTCAACACCGCTCCAAAGTCTTTATGATCATAAAAAGATTTTACCGCAAAGTATTGATTTTGCCGACCATATAGACTACATTTGTCTAAAATATAGGCAAAAAAATGTCTATAAAATAGACAAATTATGTTTGAACGTGCAATCTTACATATGGACTTGGACTCTTTTTTTGCGTCTGTGGAGGTGCTCAAGAATAGTTCTTTTATTGGTAAACCGCTGATTATAGGTGGTATCAGTAGTAGGGGAGTTGTTGCTTCCTGCAGTTATGAAGCGCGCAAGTTTGGCGTACATTCTGCCATGCCGATGAAGATGGCCTTGCGTTTGTGTCCAGACGCCATCGTGGTGAGGGGTGATATGGACTCTTACAGTAAGTATTCTCAATTGGTGACGGATGTTATTGCTGACGAGTCCCCAAGTTATGAGAAGGCGTCTATCGACGAGTTTTATCTAGACTTGTCTGGAATGGACCGTTATTTTGGGTGTTATAAATGGTCGGGGGAGCTTAGAAACAAAATCGTAAGAGAGACAGGCTTGCCGATCTCGTTTGGCTTATCTGTCAATAAACTGGTTTCCAAAGTGGGTACAGGCGAGGCAAAACCAAATGGGACCAAAGAAATTCCCTCGGGTACAGAAAGGGGGTTTCTTGCACCATTACCAGTGAGTAAGATTCCGGGTATTGGCAAAGAGACGTATAAAAAACTCAGCTTTATGGGTGTGCGCACCATCAGCGTATTGAGTGACATCCCCATTAAATTATTGGAGCGCGAATTTGGAAAAGCTGGACGACAGATGTGGGAAAAGGCCAATGCTATTGATTATAGTCCTGTAGTACCGTACCACGAACAAAAGTCAATGTCAAAGGAACGCACCTTTACAGAAGACACGCTAGATCTGGGTTATATCAGAAGTTTACTACAAGATATGACAGATAAACTAGCTTTTGAGCTGAGAGCGGACAAGCGCCTTACTGGCTGTATTACAGTAAAGATTCGCTACGCAGACTTCAACACTTACACCAAACAAAGAAAAATCACCTATACATCCAGCGACAATGTGCTCGTCAAAAATGTACTGGATCTTTTTGACCAACTTTATCAGCGCAGACAGCTCATACGCCTCATTGGTGTGAAGTTGAGTGACTTGGTTTATGGAACATATCAGATAGATCTTTTTGAGGATACTCTTGAGCAACTTTCATTGCTTACACAAATGGACCGCATCAGAAATAGATTTGGAGTCAATGCGTTGATGAGGGCAAGTGCTTTATAACTTACTTGTGCTATTATTCGTAACGCAAGGCCTCAATTGGATCAAGGCGCGAAGCTTTGAGTGCAGGGTAGAGACCCGAAATCACACCAACAAAAATGCAGACAACCATACCAAGCATCATCCATAACCACGGGATGAAAAATTGACCTTTGACTAGAAAGTTTACACCAAAACCGAGAACGATGCCCAAAAACACCCCAACGATGCCGCCAATAATACAAATCGTGACCGCTTCGGTGAGGAATTGAAGTAAAATATTATTGCCAGTAGCGCCCAATGATTTACGGACGCCGATTTCTTTAGTTCGCTCAGTAACGGAAACCAACATGATATTCATCAATCCTATGGATGCACCCAGTAGCGTCAGCATGGCTATGACCATGGTTGCCCAACGCAAGGTAGAGGTCATATCTTTGAGCGTGTTCAGAATGGAGTCACTTTTCCTAATTTCGAAATCATTTTCAATACCAGGTTTGAGGTCTCGCACATTACGCATCACCCCAATCGCAGATTCGATGGTGGCATCAATTCGTGCAGGATTATCAACACCGATACTGATGGTGTAATTTTTGTCCGGATACCCATACTTATTTTTTGCAACGTTAAGAGGAATATAAACTCGCTTATCGGAGTTATCTCCAGAACCACTTCCTTTTTGTTTGAGCACGCCCACGACGGTATATCTGTCTGACTCGACAATGATTTCCTTACCCAAGGCCTTTTTGGGGTTTTCACCAAAAAGCATTTTTACAACTTCACTACCAATGAGGACTTTATTGGTTTCAGAAACAAGAAAATTGCGGCCCTCTTCAATTTCAAAAGAAGAAGTGAGTAAATAATTTTCATCAATACCCCTTATTTGAAAAGTCGGGTTTGTCTTTTCATTGTTGTATTTGAGGGTGGCATTTCCTGCGCACCAAGCATCGACAGATACCAATGTACCAGAAGATTTAAACTTTTCTTTAAATTGTAAAGCTTGATCAATGGTGATAGACTCACTTTTTTTCTGGTCTCTACCCTGACGATTTGAAGATAAACTTTCTGATGCAGGCCTGATAGACAATGAATTTGCTCCAAGTCTATTAAAATTACTATTCATTGAAAAAAGAATAGCGTCTATGGCAGTCAAAATGCCCACCAAACAAGCAATACCTATAGCGATAATCAATAAAGTAAGTAAAGACCTTACCAAATTTGATTTGATGGAATAATAAGCTTCCTTAACATTTTCTAGCGCAACCAATGGAAATCATATTGTTTGACATAAAGATAACCAATAGCAATGGTATCTTTTATCAAAATCTACTGATCGATCATTTTTGACGATCAACAAAAGAAATATGGTGTTTTATCTTCCTTGTACCAAAGCCCAATTTGTCTGGAAAGAGTCAATATCAGCAGGTGAAAATCCATAGATTAATGCAAGCTTGTTGATTACTTTGTCAAGCTTTGGAAGTTCACTTTCTACACTGGTTACAAATTTATAACCTTGAGACGAAGACTCTGACATATTTAACAAGGTGAAAATCTCTTTAAGATCACGATCATTGATCAATTTATCACTATTGACCAAAAACTTCCATCCATAAAGTAGTCCTACTGCTTCACTGTAATTATATAAAACCGTCGCTTGAGTCTCAGCAGTCATAGTTGGGTCCGAAGACAAAATGTTGATCATTTCCTTTATATGACTGATGACTGTTGCTGCGTTGGCTTTTTCCCACAATATTTTCAGATCTTCAATAGCCTCTTTTTGTTCGATGACGAAACCTGGACCCCCAGCTATGGTAGCCTGAATGGTAAGGAATTCATTTTTGATAGCCGTATATAAACCGTAACCGTCGTTTTTATCTCTTTTACAAACATTGCCCGCAGCCAAAATATCGGGATTTGGCACCCTAATGTTGGTATTACAATTAGGGAAAGAAGGATTAGAACCATAATAGGCCAATACCATATCCAATTCTGCTTTGGTCATTCCAGTACGCAAGATTTTGGCTGATTGATAGTAAAAAATTGCACCATACAATCCTTTGCCGATCATAGAAGAAATCTCTACTCCATTTTCAGTAAATAGATATCCATCTAAAACACCACCGTTTTGTAAATTACCGGGAATGAAGGTTTTACCGCTGTTGTCAACCGCATATTGGATATATTTATTCAAAACTGGTTGGAAACCGCCAATAATCCTCGATGGCAAATAGAATGACCCATCATTTTTCTGTAGCTCCAACATTGCGCTAGTCAAAACGCTACCCGACCTACCCTTTTCCAAGGCATTCATCAATGTATTGTATGAAGAAATCGCACTTTGTGCTGGTTCACTATTTTTTTGGAAATCAGTGGAATCGTAAAAATTTTCTACGATAAGCGGACTATTCTCATCCTGACATGAGGAGAATAGAGTCACCACGGCTAGAGCCATGAGTATCACTCTGGTTTTGAACTGCATATGAATAGAACTTTAAATAAAACTGCTATTGCAAATATAAGAATATGAACCTAAGTACCAAATATTCCGTTATATAATCTTACTGAAACTAAAAGTTAATAGATTTTAGTATTAATTTTGTTCACAAATAAAAAATAAAAATGGAAGGCACTATCACAAAGAGTCCGATTTTACTATACACAGAGCAAACTCCAAACCCAGAAACGCTAAAGTTTGTCACCAATAAAATGCTTTATAAGGGGACGGCAGATTTTAAAGACGTGGAAAGCGCTGAAAAATGGTCTCCACTTGCTACCGAGTTATTTTCATTGCCGTATGTGAAAGGTGTTTATATCTGTAACAACTTCGTCACCATCACCAAAGAGTTTAATTATGAGTGGGAAGAAATCATACTTCCAACCAAAGAATTTATAAAGTCTTATGTTGGTGAAGAAAAAACCATCATCAATGAAGGTTTTGAAGAAGCTATGAAAACGGAAGTTGCCAAAAACTATGAGGCAAATGGTTATACTGGCCAAGATGCTGAGTTGGTGATCAAAATAAAGGAATTGATTGATACATATGTGAAACCAGCAGTAGAAATGGATGGTGGCAACATTGAGTTTAAATCATTTGACAGTGGTGTTGTAACGGTCATGTTGCAGGGATCATGTAGTGGATGTCCTTCATCTACTGTTACACTCAAGTCTGGTATAGAAGGCATGCTCAAAAGAATGGTCCCTGAAGTGACAGAAGTTGTTGCTGAAATGGGCTAACAAAGTGACATGAAAGAAATACTTTCTGCTTCACTCATACTATTTTCTGTTATTGATATTGTGGGTTCGTTGCCCATTATTTTGGATCTCAAAGACAAGGGTTTTGTCATTGAGGCCTTCAAAGCGTCGTTTGCTTCCTTTTTGATTATGCTCGCATTTCTTTTCTTAGGTGTGCAAGTACTTCATTTGTTTGGGGTAGATGTAGAATCTTTCGCTGTGGCCGGCTCTATTATTCTGTTTTTGTTGGGTATGGAAATGATACTTGGCGTGCATCTTTTTAAGGAAGACAGAAAAGCTAAAAAGGGAACGATTGTGCCCATTGCTTTTCCATTGGTTGCGGGTGCAGGAACCATGACTACCATTATATCTATAAAAGCTAAGTTTTCTGATACGACTATTATTGCAGCAATTTTGATCAATTGTATTTTGGTTTACATTGTATTGCGATCATCTGACTGGCTGAAAGACAAACTCAGTACCTCTGTCATCATGGTTTTAAGGAAAATGTTTGGAATTATTTTATTAGCGATTGCTGTGAAATTGTTTAGAGACAATTTCCATCTTTACATCAAAACATAAGTGATTTTTGCTTCGCTACTTTGAGCTTTCTTTCAACTCAAAAAGAGCTGCGATGGGATAATGGTCTGAATAGTTTTCTTTGATTACTTGAAACGTCAAAGCCTTGACAGAAGGAGAAGAAAAAATATAATCTATCCTCAAAAAGGGAATTTTACCAGAATAGGTAGTGCCAATGCCGGTACCACGTTCATAAAATGCATCTTTCAAGCCACTGGATAAATGTGCGTAAGTGTAAGAAATAGGCGTATCGTTGAGGTCACCGCATAATATGGTTGGATATGGACTGGTTTCCGCATGAGATTTTACAAGTTTTGCTTGGGAGGCTCGCTTTACGTGAAAGTTTCTATACTTTCTCAAAATACCTTTGATGCCGAGCCATATTTTTTTGTCTTTGAGGTTTCCTTTTTCTATCATTTCATCTGCATCCTTTGATATTCTATTACTTTGAAGGTGAATACTATAGAAGCGTAGAGTATCAAAATTGATGACAATGTCTGCCCATAAGCAGGAATTGGTAATCGTTCCAAAATCAATTTCTCCTTTTTTGATCAAAGGATTTTTTGTCAGGATAACACTGCCTTTATGGAGTGTGTGGAAATTCCAAGTAGGAAAATTTTTGCGCAATAAATCAAGGGCAAATGGACCAGTTTCTTGCAGACAAATGACATCTTCGTCTTTAAACCGTTTGATAAACTGTTCCATTTCTTTGGTCTTTTCCTTTCTCAAAGCAGAATTGCTGTCATATGCACTCATTGCATTACTGATGTTGAAAGAAACAACCGAAAAGTCGTTTTTTCCATTGGAAGACTTTTCTGTATTAAATGCAAAAAAACCTTTTATAAACACCCAACCACAGGCAAGGGTAATCAAAGAGATCAATGTCAGTTTGATGTCGATAAAAAGCCAAAAACCGATAAAAAGAATATTGAAAATCAGTAGGATGGGGAAAGAAAGGCCAAAGAAAGAAAAATACCAGTTGATTTCAGGGTCTATATTTGGAGATACGTAGCAGATAAAGCTTGCTATTGCCAAGAGTATATTTGATAGGATAAAAAGTTTTTTGATAAACTTCATATATCTCTTTTACTCGCTTTATTTAGAAACTCCTTTTCATCACTAGATAATTTGTTGTAGCCCTGATTTTTTATTTTATCCAGAATTCTATTGAGTTCTGTCTCATATTCTGGACTTTCATTTCTTGGCTCAGCGTTTTGCCTCATCGAAAATGCTGGAGCTTTGTATTCAACTTTCATTTTTGATCTGCTCATTGGTTTGGAAGGTTGCCTGCTATTAGAAGAACGCAAATTTTTAATGAAATGTGATAATCCAGATGTAAGATCATTTCCCGATCTAAGTTGATAAGCAATGATGGCTCCCATGAGCATTCCTCCCAAGTGGGCAAAGTGACCTCCAGAATTGACGCCTCCTTGAGTGCCGACCAAATCAAAAACCAAAAAAGCCAATACGATGTACTTAAGTTTTACGTCACCAATGAGCAGCAACCTGATGCCATAATCAGGTGCAACAACTCCAGCAACCGCAGCGAGTGCGCAAACAGCTGCAGAGGCTCCATGAGCAGTACTATCTACTCCGGGGATAGCTAATACAGCATATAAAACAAAAGTTACCGCACCAGCAAGCCCTCCCCATAGATAGATTGGTAAGATCCTTTGATCACCCAGCAAATCTCCCACTATTCTTCCAAAAAGGTGAAGTCCCACCATGTTCCATACCACGTGCCAAAACCCAACATGCATAAACATATGCGTAAAAATGGTCCATGGTTTGTACATCAATTTGCCCAATTGGCCAGGCATTGCGAGATTATCAAAGATGGGCTGAAAGTATCCCAAGTTCTGCAAAAAAGCTTTGAGCAATATCAATATTACAAATACAATGATATTGATCACGAGCAACCTGGTGACCATATTGCCGCTGTTAAAAACCTGTCTGAGATCGTTTCTGATAGAGTCAATCATATTTTGACCTAAATTTTTATTTACTAATTCAACGTAATTTTACCATATTCCAAAAGTAAATCATCACAAAGCCTGCAATGGCGCCTCCAATATGTGCAAAATGAGCGATGTTATCTTCATAGCCAGTCAAGCCTGTATACAAATCATAAACCACATAAGCACCTACCAAATATTTTGCCTTTACCTCAAAAGGTAACGGAAAAATGATCATTTTCATATTGGGAAACATAGTGGCAAAAGCTACTAATATTCCATATAAAGCCCCCGAAGCACCAACAACTGAACCATTACTGATCAATAAGTGCAAAAATGCACTTGATACTCCTGCAATGATGTACAATAATAAAAATCTTTTTGGTCCCAAAGTTTGCTCAACTGCTGGACCAATGAAAAACAACATCAACATATTGAAAAGTAAATGTCTTTCGTCACCATGCATAAACATGTGAGTAGCTATTTGGTAAGGTTCAAAACCTTGACCAATGGGCATCATCACAAAATATTTTATAAGACCGGGTATGAATGGGATTAAATCATAGCGGACTACAAAAAAGATGATCACGTTGAGAATCAACAAATTCTTTACAACATCAGTAATTCTCATCATAACTTATGTAAATTTTAATTTAAGATCTTCAAGACTGAAGTCAATGAAACACTTATGTCCCGTAGGGCTAATGTATGGTGTTTCGCAAGCAAATAATTTATCAATGATCGATTTCATATCTTCTACTGTCAAAACTGTTCCTCTTTTGACACATGATGAAACAGCATATGACCTCGATAGGTTCTCTACAATGCCTAGTTGTAGTTCTAGATTTTCAGAATATTGGCCTACAAGGTTTTCGATGAGCTTGGTAGCATTTGTTCCCCCAGGTAAACCCATAGGAAGTCCGTGTACTATAAAGCTGTTATTTCCAAAAGATTCTATTTCAAAACCCATTTTATTGAAATATGGAAGTAATTCTATAGTGATATGAGCTCGATTTGCATCAAATTCTACCATTTGTGGAAACAACTCTTTTTGAACTGGTCTTGATTGATCTTTAATTGCTGCTAAATTTTCTTCGTATACAATTCGTTCATGAGCGTTTTGCTGATCGATCAAAACAAATCCTGATTTGATTTGAGATACAATATATCTGTTGTGTATTTGGTATGGATCTTTCCTATTGGTTAAAGCTGCCTCAGTTTGGGGAAAAAGGTCTGGTTTTTCTATACTTATCTGACTTTTGAAAGTTACTACATCGTCGTTTTGAGCCCTGTCTCCATTTTGCAAACCCTCGTAAACACTTTTCCACGATTTCAAGTTTTCCTTTTCTAACAAAGAAACTTCATCATTATATTTCTGATACCCACCCTTTGTAAAGGTTTTTGGTTGGCCATGACCAGACCCAAAATTTGCATCAGTATCAAAGTCAATCGTTGGAGCGACTACAAAAACACCCAGAGCATGTTTTATGGCAACTCTGAGATAATTATAGACCAATCGCTCATCATCAAATTTTACTTCTGTTTTGGTAGGGCTTACGTTGATATCTAGTTTGGAAGGATCAATGGTGAGATTGATGTAAAATCCAGGATATTGTTCTTTTAAAAGTAAATTGTCAAAAGAGTTTTTTACAGCGTGATTGAGGTAATTGTTTTTTACAAATCGATTGTTGACAAACAAATATTGATCTCCGGGGCTTTTTTTAGCAGCCTCAGCTTTTGTTATAAATCCTTCGATCGAAATTAGCTCTGTTTGTTCATTGACTTGCAATAATTTCTCATTGTATGTTTTGCCAAAAATGGCTACAATCCTTTGCTTGAGGCCGCTTTTGGGCAGGTAATATAAGTCATTGCCATTGTGATGTAAAGTAAAAGCAATGTCACAATGAATGATTGCTACTCTATAAAATTCTTCTATAATGTGTTTGAGTTCGACCGGATCGGACTTCAAGAATTTTCTTCTTGCAGGGATATTGTAAAACAGGTTTTTGACACTAAAACTAGTTCCTTGATGAGTTTGTACTGCCTCAGTTTTCTCGACTTTCGAACCTGACACCACAATTCTACAACCAACGTCTGCATGAGGTTGCCTTGTGAGAAGCTCGACGTGAGCAATCGCAGCAATGGACGCCAAAGCTTCGCCTCTAAAACCTTTGGTATCAATTTTAAATAAATCTTCTGCGCTTTTTATTTTTGAAGTTGCGTGTCTTTCAAAGCAAAGTCTAGCATCAGTGGCTGACATACCAATGCCATCATCAATTACTTGGATTAGGGTTTTACCGGAATCCTTTAATATCAGTTTTATTTGACTACTGCCTGCGTCAATAGAATTTTCAAGTAATTCTTTCACTACCGATGCAGGACGTTGTATGACCTCCCCTGCTGCAATTTGATTTGCAATGTTATCGGGTAAAAGCTGAATAACATCAGCCATGTCTATTTTTATAGTTTTAAAATTTCTAAATTAACCTTAAAGCGTGGCAAAATATATTTTAAAAATCGAAATTACGAAGAAATTGAAAGCCTGTTGTAATTTATCGACCATAATGACAAATTGACCAACCAAATGGCGCTCATAAAATGGATTAAATTTGCTCAAGGGCAAAATAATGTATTTTCTAAAGCTGTTTATCACCGTTATTCTCCTGAAAACAATTTTACAAAGTTCAAAATTTTATCTGATCTAAGGAGGATATAAGCCAACATTGCCAAAATTGCTATAATGATCAAAAGTCTGAATGAAGACTGGCGATCTTGGTCTTTTGTTGAAATGTAACTAGAACGCCCTTTTGACCTAAATCCTGATCTAATGCGATCTTTGGTAACTTTAATATCGGTTACTCCATCTTCATCACCTTGCTTTTTATATTTTGCAAGACGCATTTCCCTTTCTTCCTTTGCCTGATCATAGAATCTAGGTTGAAAGCCAAAACCATTTGGTTTGGGTCGTTTGAAAAAGCTAAACATGCTATAATCTATTGTTGTTGAATATTAAAACTACTCTTTTCTCCAAATAATTTTATATCTCCATGCTTTTTTTGTTTAAAAATTAACCTGCAGTTGAGCTAATTAGGCTGATTATCAATGAAATATTTATAGTGACTAGTATTTTTTTTGAAAAAAATATTATCTTTGCAGCCCATTTAAAAAATGTTTTATTTAAATCATTAAATTTCAATTCATTAATGAACAATTACGAAGTAACTTTCATCGTCGATCCCGTACTGTCAGGCGATGAAATTAAAGCGACAGCTCAAGTGTATGAACAAATGTTGAAGAATGAAGGATGCAACATCGTACATATTGATGAGATGGGTTTGAAGCCATTGGCTTACCCCATCAACAAAAGATCAAGTGGTGTTTACTACTGTTATGAATATGCATCTGAAACAGGTGCCATTATTTCAAAAATGGAGTTGGCATTGAGAAGAGATGAGAGAATCATGAGATTCCTTACCATCGCACTTGATAAGCACGGAGTAAAATACAATGCTGATAAGAGAAACGGTCTTATTGGTAAAGTAAAGAAAAAGGTGAAACCGAGTAAAAAAGAAGACACTCCTTCTAGAGATTCTAGAGATAGAGATAGTTCTTCTTCAAGACCACCTAGAGAAGCTGCACCAGCTGTAAAGCCTGCACCAGCTCCAGTGGTTGTACCACCACCTGCACCTGTTGTTGAACCTGTAGCGGCAGTTACCGAGGAAGAATAATAGGGTCAATAAATTAAATAACATTTAAATTAGGAAAAAATGGCTTCTAGAGACGATATAAAATTTTTGAGCAATCCTACCATTGGTAAGACAAAAAAGAAATACTGTAGATTCAAGAAATTTGGAATCAAATACATCGATTATAAAGATGGAGATTTTCTTTTACAGTTTATCAACGAGCAGGGTAAAATCTTACCAAGGAGAATTACAGGAAACAGTTTGAAGTATCAGAAAAAGGTAGCAGTTGCTATCAAAAGAGCAAGACACCTTGCGTTACTTCCATTTGTAACTGACTTGTTGAAATAGTAGGAACAGCATTCAATTAATTTTAGAAATTTTCGATCATGGATATAATATTATTGAAAAATATAGACAAGCTTGGAGACAAGCATGATATAGTAAGTGTAAAACCAGGATATGGTAGAAACTACCTTATTCCTCAAGGAGTTGCAGTAATTGCAAACAAAGACAACGTCAAAAAATTGGAAACAATTGTTGCTCAGGAGGAAGCTAAAGAGGCAGTAAGATTGGATGAATACAAACAAATCGCTGAAAAACTTGCTGGTCATGTTTTGAAGATTGGTGTAAAATCTGGTACTTCTGGTAAAATCTTTGGTAGTGTTACCAACGTACAGGTTGCAAGAGCATTGAGAGAGCAGCAAGATTTTGATATTGAGCGCAAAAAAATCGTAGTACCTGAAGATATCAAAGAATTGGGTACTTACACAGCAACCCTCAATTTGCACAAAGAAGTTTCAACAACTATAGATTTTGAATTGATATCTGAATAAGAACAATTCAAAACTAAATAATAAAAAGGGCTCCGATTTTCATCAATCGTGAGCCCTTTTTCATTTTATTAATAAGTTATATTAATTGGAAAGGCATGTCTTTTTAGAGATTTAAAGTCATTGGCCTTTACCAAAAAATTAATCTTCCACAAACTCTTCAGCAGTGTTATCAACGGCTGATGGGTCTAGACCTGGACTATACTTAGCTTTGATTTTCTTCTCAATTTCCAAAGCAAGCTCAGGATTGTCGGCCATAAACTGCTTAGCGCCTTCACGACCTTGGGCAATTTTTGTTTCGCTGTATGCAAACCATGATCCACTTTTTTGGATGATATCGGTTTCAACACCTAGATCTACAATTTCCCCGGTTTTAGAAATACCTTCTCCAAAAGTAATGTCAAAAGTTGCCACTCTGAATGGAGGTGCAAGTTTATTTTTTACAACTTTTACCTTTACTGGGTTACCTACAACATTGCCATCCTTGTCTTTTATTGCCGTTCCAGATTTTCTGATATCCAATCTGATTGAAGCGTAGAATTTTAGAGCATTACCACCAGTTGTAGTTTCAGGATTGCCAAACATCACCCCAATTTTTTCACGAAGTTGGTTGATGAAAATACAGCAGCAGCCTGTTTTTCCAATGGTTCCTGTCAATTTTCTCAATGCTTGAGACATCAACCTTGCTTGCAAACCCATTTTAGAGTCGCCCATTTCTCCTTCGATTTCACTTCTAGGTACCAATGCGGCAACTGAGTCAATAACCAGAATGTCAATAGCACCAGATCTGATCAAATTTTCTGCAATCTCAAGGGCCATTTCACCATCATCTGGCTGTGCAATTAAAAGATTATTGGTGTCTACTCCCAAAGCTTCTGCATACGACTTATCAAAAGCATGTTCTGCATCGATAAAGGCAGCAATACCACCATTTTTCTGACAGTTGGCCATTGCGTGTATAGCCAAAGTCGTTTTACCCGAAGATTCAGGGCCATAAATTTCTATTACTCTACCTTTTGGCAAACCACCAATACCCAATGCAATGTCCAATCCCAGTGATCCTGTAGAAATAGTTTCAGCATTTACGACTTGCTTGTCGCCAAGTTTCATGACCACACCCTTACCAAAGTCTTTTTCCAACTTATCGATGGTAGTCTTTAATGATTTTAATTTTTCGTCTTTTTCTTTAGACATGAATAGTGATTTTAGAATGATATCAATGCAGCGATAATTTAAATTTATTGTCAGAGAGCTAAATATACTTTTTAAAAAACTTATGTTCTCCAGCGGAGACAAGAAAGCAAATGTAAATTCTACAGTAGATTTCTCTTCTTCAGCGGGCACAAATTTTTCAGAAGGATGAAAGGCAAAACTATTTCTGACTTTTAAAATTATCTTCCCTCTTATGTCGGGATAGCAAATATAGCTCTTTGTAAATCAGAATTAAATATTTATCAAGAATCTTATATAAATAAAAGTTGAATATTTAAAAAGAGATGTGTGTGAGGTGAGAGGAGGTGAATAGCAAATGGTAAATTGTGGCAATCTTAGGAAAGCGGTCAATTTTCAGTTTTCGGATTGTGGAAAGCTAGGCCCTATCATGCTTTATAGGTCGCACCTACGGCACGATGTGTTTTTTCTTTTTTTTGATGTACCAATTTTTTCGTTAAACTGATTATACGCCTTAAACAAATAAACGCATAAACAAATAAACAAACTTCTGGATTCTAGTTAAAGGAGGTCAAGGCATGTCATGAGATCCCAAGTTTGCTGAATGCTGACCAATGAAAATTGATTATTGTGGAAGCGTTTAACCGTTTATACGTTTAATCGTTTATGTCTTTACAAATAAACAAACTTCAGGATTGAGGTCACATGGCGTCAACGTATAATATCTCATCAGAACTGATCTCAGAAAACTGATAGCTGAATGCTGATAACCATAAGGGAATTCAATTGGATATGAAAAATCAACTGAATTTTCAATCACTTCTTTAATATGCAGGCACATTCCCTGTTTTTTGTAATTTTGCGGTCAAAAAATTTAAATATGGCACTTACAGAATCGACGATGATGGACTTGGGCACTATTGCACCTCCATTTGTTCTGCCTGATACCAAAACGGGAAATGATTTTGACAGTGATTCATTGACAAATGGAAAAGGATTTGTCGTATTGTTTTTGTGCAATCATTGTCCTTATGTGATTCATGTAAATAATGAGTTGGTAAAGATTGCCAATGAATATATGGAGAAAGGAATTCAATTTGTTGCAATTAGTGCTAATGATGCCGACAATTATCCAGAGGATCGGCCAGAGTTGATGCGATTGGTTGCCAAAGTTTTACAATACCCATTTCCATATTTGTATGATGAAAGTCAAGAGGTAGCTCGAGCATATGATGCTGCCTGTACGCCTGATATTTATCTTTTTGATGGCGAAGCAAAGTTGTATTACAGAGGAAGACTAGACAGTTCAAGACCAAATTCTGGAATACCTCTTACTGGTGAAGATTTGAGGGGAGCCCTCCAATCATTACTAAATGGAGAATCAGCACCTGAAAAGCAATACCCAAGTGCAGGATGTAACATAAAGTGGAAAAAATAGCGTTAATCATGTGTTAATTACCATTATAGAGTGTTAAAAGGCACGATCAAGCATCTCAGAAACCTTTACTTTTGACTACATGATCATTATTTAATGCTTTATTAAGAAACTAAAAAAGAGTTACAAAGTCTTATTAAGCATATTCAATCATCGATTAAAATCATAAAAATGAAAAAATATTTGACCGTTATTGCCCTGTTAGTTGCTTTTACTACGCTATCAGCACAACGTATTGCTGTTGTAGATGTAAACGCTGTATTGGCTGGAATGTCTGATTATACTGCCGCCCAAAAAGAGGTGGATAAGGTGGCTGCTGAGTGGCAACAAGAAATAGCGAAGGAATACGATAAAATCAAATCCATGTACAACAAGTATCAAGCTGAGCAAGTCTTGCTCAGTGATGATAACAAAAAGACAAGGGAAGAAGAAATTGTAAAGAAAGAGGAAGAGGTCAGAGAACTTCAGAAAAGAAGGTTTGGTCCTGAAGGAGATTTATTTAAACGTAGACAGCAGTTGGTAAGTCCGATACAAGACAAAGTTTTTGAGGCAATGCAAGGTTATGCTGTAGACAAAGGGTACGATCTTATTTTTGATAAGTCAGGAGCCGCTGGTTTACTTTTTATTGCACCAGATTTTGATAAAACAGAAGACATCAAGAAAAAAGTTGGTGCTAAATAATTTCAATTTACAAAACACATAAATAATCTATAATAATGAATAAGTTCGCTACTGTATTTATTTTGGCAATCATGGTGATATTTTCGTCAACTCTCCATGCGCAAAAATTTGGCTATGTCAACACTGATATTGTTGTTGCTGATTTGCCATTGGTAAAGGAAGCCAATACAACCATAGAAACCCTCAAAGCTCAATTGATGAAAAAAGGGCAGGATATGATCAAAGATTTGCAGACAAAATATGCAGACCTTCAAGCCAAACAAAATGAAATTTCTGCGGTGCAACTTCAAGCAGAAACAGACAAGCTTAAAAAATTGGAAGAGGAAATCACCTTGTTTGAAAAGGAAAGCCAGCAAAAAGTGTACGTGAAAAGTGAGGAATTGCTCAGGCCGATTCAAGAAATGATCAATGTTGCCATCAAAGAAGTAGCAGCAGAATCTGGATATCAATATATTTTTGACCTCAGAGCAGGCAATATTTTATATGCTGATGAAAGCACAGATGTCTCTAATGCCGTTGCAGCAAAGATTAAAAAAATGTAAATCCACGATTATCATAAATTAAAAAAGCGGGAGGTGACTACAATTGCCTCCCGTTTTTTGTTTATTATTCACAATTTTGAAAGATGCTGTAAATCATGGCCCTGTTCACAAAACAAAATCTATAGGAGTTTGAAATACAAACTAAAAAGGCAATCTTTGCGACCAATTTAAAATTTTATTAAAATGAATTTGAGAAAAGGTATTTTTTTTATTGCTTGTCTATCTGTTTGTCTATTGATTTCTTGTGGTCAAAAATCTGAATCTGCAGCTCCCGTTGTTGAGCCTACCACAGTAGAGACCCCATCTGAAGCAACCATCGATACAACTGCACAAGGAAAGGAATTTACCTCTGCCTATATTTGCCCAATGCACTGCGAAGGTAGTGGAAGTGAAACAGCAGGTGTCTGCCCAGTTTGTGGAATGGATTATGTAATGAACAGAAATCTAGAGGGAGCACCGCACGAAGACCACGAAGGTCACAATCACTAAAATCAAAAAGGAACTTGTTTAAGCAAGCAGTAAATTCCACCTATGTTACTTTATAGTACCAACAATCCAAGCCTAAAAGCAGATCTTAAGGAAGCTGTTTTAAAATCATTGGCACCAGATAAGGGTTTATATATGCCCGAGGTTATTCCAACTTTGCCAGCTGATTTTATCCAAGCATTGCCCAACTTGAGTTTTCAGGAAATTGCCTTTGAAGTAGCAAAAACGCTTTTCCAAGGATATATTCCAGAAACAGACTTGAAGAATATTATTGAGCGCTCAATCACCTTTCAAGCGCCTGTCCATATGTTTGACGACCGCAAAGGTTCTCTAGAATTATGGCATGGTCCTTCCTTGGCCTTCAAAGATTTTGGGGCCCGGTTTATGGCAGCATTGATGTCCTATTTCAATAAAGAGAATGAAAAGAAATTGTCTATTCTGGTGGCAACAAGCGGTGATACTGGTGGTGCTGTTGCCTTTGGATTTTTGGATGTACCTGGCATAGAAGTGACCATTTTATATCCAAAAGGAAAAGTGAGTTTATTGCAAGAAAAACAATTGACTACGCTGGGAAGTAATATCAAAGCTATAGAAATAGACGGCACTTTTGATGATTGCCAAGCTTTGGTTAAAGAAGCATTTCTCGACAAAGAATTGAATGCAGTATATCAATTGTCTTCTGCAAACAGCATCAATATAGCCAGACTCATTCCTCAATCTTTTTATTACTTTGAAGCATTCAAACAACTCAAATCCTTTGGTGACGAAATTGTTTTTGCGGTGCCTAGTGGAAATTTTGGAAACCTTACAGCAGGATTGATTGCCAAAAGAATGGGTTTGCCAGTTGCTAAGTTTATTGCAGCCACCAATATCAACAAGATTGTCCCTGATTATTTAGTTTCCGGATTGTACGAACCAAGAACCAGCATTTCAACCATCAGTAATGCAATGGATGTCGGGAATCCATCAAATTTCGCGCGCATGTTTGACCTATACAATGGAGACGTGGAAGCCATGAAGAAAGACATGGTAGGATATTATGTGACTGATGAGGAAACAAAAACAACACTGAGAGAGATTTATCAAAAATATCATTACGTCGCAGATCCACATGGAGCAGTTGCCTTTAAAGCACTTGAATCATACATGGAGGGACATCCGCAGGCGGTAGGTGCATTTTTTGAAACGGCTCACCCATCAAAGTTTGAAGATGTGGTCAATGATGCATTGGGAATTGAGGTCGAAATTCCTGAAAGATTGGCCGTTCTTGCTTCAAGAGAAAAACAAGCAACATCTATGCGCGCAGACTTTTCAGATTTCAAAAAGCATTTGCTTTCTATAGTTTGATGCTCTAATAGGCATTATGCTATTTTAAAGGATGTTGGCCTTGGTAATGAACATTTTTGAGCCAACCGCATTCCATTAATAAATCAGTAGATTACATGGATACAATTCTCATTGCTGGAGGTAGTGGTTTGATAGGTAGTAAACTTGTCGAACTGTTACGGAAAGATTTTCAAATCAAGATATTATCTAGGTCTCTAAAACAAGATAGCCGCAACATTACCTACCATCAATGGGATGTTGATAATCTACAGATGGACGTAAAAGCATTGGAATGTGATTACATCATCAATTTGACAGGAGCTGGTATAGCCGACAGTCGGTGGACAAGTGAACGCAAAAAAATCCTCATTGACAGCAGAGTCAACGCCAATAAAACCCTGATGCACGGCCTGATGACCAGCGGTAAGAAAGTAAAAAGCATAGTTTGTGCCTCTGCGATCGGATATTATGGTGATAGAGGTTCGGTAGAGCTTACAGAATCTTCAGACGCGGGCAAAGAATTTCTCAGCAAATGCAGTTTGGAATGGGAAGCATCCTCCATGTTGTTGGCCCCGTATGCTGAGAGATTATCCATCTTGAGAATAGGCATAGTTTTGGCCAAAGAGGGCGGAGCCTTGCCAAAAATACTGATGACCAAAAACATAGGAGTTCTTGCATATTTTGGTTCTGGAAAACAATATTACTCCTGGATACATATCCATGACATTTGCAAAATGTTTAAAGAGTGTCTATTCAATAAGCAAGCTTCAGGAATCTATAATGCTGTCACTCCACTCCCACTTACAAATAAGGATTTTACAAAAATAATCGCTAAATCATTGTACAATCCACACATTGTTGTGCCAGCCCCAGCTTTTGCACTCAGACTGGCTATGGGAGAAATGGCTAATGTTGTACTTAATAGTAATAGAGTCATACCTGTGCGGATGACAGAACTTGGATTTGAATATGAATTTGAAGATCTTTCTAAGGCAATCATTGACTTAACTCAAAAGTCATAAGAAAAGAAGACGGAGGAATAAATGCATGGTTAATAAGCTGAAGGATTGTGATTAATTTTACAACATACACTGAGGAAACAAAAAAACTTGAAAAATTAGTATTAAGATTTGAAAAACTATATTTTCACGACCACTAAAGCCAAAAGTGTAAATGAAGCAATTATTTAAGGGTTTACGAGGGCCCATATTAGTACTAAGTTTAGGCATTACCATGAGCCTTTCAGGACAAAAAATGGTAGATTTTCCGCTCAATGATTTATCTGGATTTCGACCGCAGGATGGCAATTGGTCCATCGTTGGGGAGACAGCTATGGATTTGAATAAAGATGTTCACCATTTTGGAAATGAGGGCATTACAGTAAAAGCTGGAACAGGTATCCTCATCAATCGGAACAGTGAGGCAATGAAGAGCAATTTGCTCACCATAATGGAGCACGGAGACATGGAAATAGAATTTGAATTTATGATGCCCAAAGGATCAAATTCAGGTTTTTACCTTCAAGGTCGATATGAAGTACAATTGTATGATAGCTGGGGTAGTAAACAACCCAAATACTCTGACTTGGGAGGTATTTATAGAAACTGGGAGACAGAAAAGGATAAAATCTACATGGGCAAAGCTCCACTAATCAATGCGGCAAAGGCTCCGGGATTATGGCAAAAAATGTATATTTCCTTTAAAGCACCAAGATTTGATGCAACCGGTAAAAAAGTCGCTAATGCAATCATCAAATTGGCAAAAATAAATGGCGCTATCGTTCATGAAAATGTAGAACTGCCCTTGCCTACAGGAGGTGCTATCAATAATATGGAAGTAGCTAAAGGTCCCATTTTGATTCAAGGAGACCATGGAGGAGTGGCATTCAAAAACATCAAATATAGATTGATGGAAAATGAAGCAGCCTCTGTAAGTAATGTGACATACAAGTACTATAAAGGTCCGTATAGTTATGAAAAAGACTATGTAAATAAAAAACCAGATAAAGTTGGTTCTTCACCAGAGGGTCTCACATGGGAAATGGCCGAAGTAAAAAACTTTTTTGCCTTGCACCTTACCGGAGATATTGATATCCCATCTGATGGAAATTATTATTTTTCTGCCATTCATAACTCCAATTTGTCTTTATATATCGATGGTGATACGGTCATAAAAAACAAAAGAGCTTGGGACTGGGACCCACCTACGAAAGGAAGTATAGAATTGAAAAAAGGCAAACATAAAATGGATTTATTTTATAGCAGGGCAGATGCTTGGGTGCAACCTTCTCTAGGATTATTTATAGCCTCAGACAAAATGCAAAGCACGCCATTACATACTTTTTCATCCTTGGTACATCGGGAAGCCATTTATCCAATGTATGTGGATGCGGATGATAAGCCTACCATTTTGAGAGCATTTCTGGACTTCAACCAGGATTTGAGTTTGCGTCGGTCACATACAATAGGGGTTGGAGATCCTAGTGGTATTCATTATGTGTATGACTATGATTTGGGAGCAATATCCTGCATTTGGAAAGGTAATTTTGTAGACGCAACACCCATGTGGAATTCTAGAGGTGATGGTTCATTCAGGCCAGAAGGTTTTCCAATATATCTAGACAATACTTTGCAAATGGATCTGTTGGTTTCTGAAAATCAAAAATTCAATTCGATGATTGCGGAGGACCAGTACACTCCAAAATCATATGTAATAAATCCCTTTACCAAAACACCTGTTTTTCATTACGAAATTGCAGGAATGAAAGTAAAGGATGAAATCTACCCAGACGTCATTACTAATTCCTTGATTAGAGAAGTAGTAATAGAGCAAGACACCTTACCAAAACACTTATCATTTAGGGTTGCACATGGCAAAAGCATCATGCCGCTTGAAGAAGGGTTTTTTAATATTGATGGTAAATATTATGTAAAGATGGAAACGACAAACCATTATTATATCAAGGAATCAGGTGATGAAAAGGAATTGATTGCCACTTTAAATATCCCCAAATTGCGTTATTCACTTATTTGGTAATTGTAATAAAACAGAAGTCATGAATCAAAATATAAAGATGAAAGCAGCCTTATTTTACTTTTTTTCATTTGCTTTTATGTTGCAAGTAGTTGCACAAGAAGATCCATCATCAGTAGATGATTTTGTAGCCAAACTCAATCAAGCAGAAGAAAACTATTATAAAATCATCAACATACCTGTGCCTGAAAACTTATTATTGGAGATAGGTGGGGTGGCTACTTTGCCAGACGGTCGAGTTGCAGTAAGTACGAGAAGAGGTGATGTATGGCTCATAGAAAACTCTGAGTCCTATATCATGAATGGTAAACCGCATTTCAAATTATTTGCTTCTGGTTTACATGAAGCACTTGGATGTGCCTACAAAGACAACGCACTTTATGTGGCGCAGAGAGGAGAACTTACCAAGTTGATAGACAATGACGGTGATGACGTAGCTGATGTGTATCAAACGATTTACAAATGGCCTCTCACAGGTCATTATCATGAATATAGTTATGGCCCTGCATTAGCACCAGATGGTACTTTTTTTGTGACAGGCAATGTTTCTTTCGTGGATCCAGAATGGTGGAGAGGCGTAAGTGCAGTTCCAATGAGAGGCTGGACGATGAAAATAACTGAAGACGGGCAAATGGAACCCTGGGCAACTGGTCAAAGATCTCCATGTGGATTGGGTATCATTGATGGTGAATTGTTTTACACTGACAATCAAGGAGACTGGGTTGGTTCTGGTGGCGTATGGCACGTGAAAAAAGGAGCTTTCTTGGGTCACCCAGCAGGTTTGGTTTGGACCGACAAAATTGAAAATTCTCCTGTAAAACTGACGCAAGATGAATTATATGCTGTCATAGATAAGAGACAAAAGAAAAATGACCAAGGTGATTTTATCAAACCTGAAAATGAAACGAATGAAACTGCGGTCCTTTTTGCAGATTTGAAAGAAAAGTTTCCTGAGGTACAATCACCTGCTGTTTGGCTGCCTCATGGCATTTTTGGAATTTCAAATTCCCAAATCTTACAGGACAATACCAGTGGAAAATTTGGACCTTTTGCTGGGCAAATATTGGTTGGAGATCAGGGCCAAAGTAAAATCATGCGGGTTGACATGGAAGTGATCAATGGCGAATATCAAGGCGTAGTTTTTGATTTCAAACAAGGTTTCCAATCTGGTGTATTGAGAATGGATTGGCTCAATGATGGGTCTTTATTTGTAGGGATGACCAATAGAGGTTGGGGATCTGCAGGTAACAGAGATGAAGGTATCCAAAGATTGATTTGGACAGGTAAAATGCCATTCGAAATGAAAACTGTCAAAGCTATGCCTGATGGTTTCCAAATAGAATTTACAAAACCAATAGATCCACAAACTTTCCTCAAAACTGCAAGTATTGAAGCTCAAAGTTTTGCATACAAATATCATCCGGTATATGGAAGTCCTCCAGTAAATAATGAACCATTGAAGATTCAAGGAATGAAGATCAGCGAGGATGGTAAAACGGTGAGATTGGTTATTAATAATTTAAGAAAAAACTATATTCATGAGTTGAGACTCAATGATGTAAAGTCTGCCGATGGTGAAGCACTTTTGCACCAGGTTGGATATTATACGCTCAAAAATATTCCAGAAGGCGAAAAACTAGCCGCCACTGACTTGGTGAAATTCAGGTCTGGAATGAAAACCGCTGCAAAATCAACGACTAAAACAGAAACTAAACCAAAAGCTACTGCTGTTGCCAGCAATACCAAAAAGCAACCTGAACCAGTGGATGTAAAAGCAGTCAATAAATTATTGCAAAAGTATACATGTTTTGCCTGTCACAATGCAGACAAAAAATTGGTTGGTCCACCTTATAAAGAGATTGCCAAGAGAGGTTATTCTGATGCAAAAATTGTTGAACTCATTTACAAACCAAATCCAAAGAATTGGCCTGATTATGCTACCGAAATGGCTCCGATGCCACAAGTACCAAAGGCAGACGCCTTAAAAATTGCAGCGTATATCAATAGCTTGAAATAAAAGAAAATGCAAGAAAGAAAATCAGTTATCTAGTAGGTGCCCAAAGATATTCTTTTTGGTATCGAGGTATTTCTGATTTTCTTTTTTGGCTTTGATCACTAAAGGAATTCTTTTTTTGACTTCTATGTTTCCTTTTTCGATAGCTTTTATCTTATCGGGATTATTGGTCAATAAATTTAATGTTTTGATGTTTAGATCATTGAGGATTTCAATAGCATCGTTATAACTTCTGGCATCCACCTCAAAGCCTAATACAGTATTTGCTTCAGCGGTATCAAAACCTTGATCTTGCTTTTCGTAAGCGTGGAGTTTATTGATGATGCCTATACCACGGCCTTCTTGCCTCAGATAAATGAGCACTCCGCCATTTTTGGAGATATATTCCATAGATTTAGACAATTGCTCTCCGCATTCGCATCTATTTGATTTGAAAATATCTCCAGTTATACATTCAGAATGAATCCTTACATTGACTGGTTTGGTGATGTCTATTGGATTTTGGATCAAAGCAAAATGAGGCATCTGATCATTGTGCGTTCTGGAATAAGCCTTCATCGTGAAAGGACCCCAATCTGTTGGAATCAACGCTTCACCCTGAATCACCAATGCATCTTTTTGCATAAATTTATTTCCTTTAATGTCTGGTATAGTATCGTTCAAAACAATTGAATTTGATCATACTATAACTATAATATGCGATGTAAGGTTTCTGCAAGTTTCTGGTAATTTTCATAAGACAAACGTGAAAGAGGTAATCTTACATCATTTGTCGTGCAAATTCCCAATTCTTTCATGGCAGATTTGATGCCCACAGGGTTGCCTTCTATGTATAACCACTTATGCAAATCATAAGTGTCGTAATTTATTTGTCTGGCAGTTGCAAAATCTCCTTCCAAGGCTTTTTTGACCATAGTAGAAAATTGAGCTGGTAATGCATTGGCTATTACAGAAATAACACCTTCTCCACCACATGCGATCATGGGCAAAGCAACTTCATCGTCTCCAGAAGTTACAAAGAAACCTTCTGGCCTATTTTTCAAAATTCTGGTGGCTTGTATCAGATCGCCACTTGCCTCTTTGATACCGATTATATTTGGTGAATCTTGAGCCAATCTCACGGTTGTTTCCCATTCCATGTTTGATCGAGTTCTTCCCGGTACATTATATAAAATAACTGGTACAGGTGAGGCGGTAGCAATGGCCATATAGTGCTGGTAGATGCCTTCTTGAGATGGTTTTACATATGCTGGGCTGGATGAAAGAATTGCATCAATGCCTGTAAAGTCATAAGACTTGATCTTAGCAACCAAGTCTTTAGTGTTGTTACTTGCAAAATTTCCTGCAACAATGGGTACGCGTTTGTTGACTATTTTGATGATGAAATCCAAAACTTGTTTTCCTTCTTTATCATCCAGGGTCGCTGTCTCACCAGTACTTCCCAAACCAACAATATAGTCCACACCACCGTCAATAACGTGGTTGATCACACGGGCGAGCGAGTCATAATCTATATCATCGCCATTAAAAGGTGTGATGATGGCTACACCGGTACCCCAAAATTTTTTCATTTATAGTTGTCTTAAAGTTCTAAAAAATTAGAAAAAAGGATTGCAAAAATAGAAAACTAGCGCATATTGGTGAAACATAATCCTTTGCTACTTCAACTATCGCACAGATTTTTTTAAATATAGCAAATTTTCACAAAATACTAAGCTGGTTTTTTCTTGCCAAACAGCAATTTATTAGAAGAATCTAAAAGGTAATGGAATTTATTTTCAAATGCTGGCATAGGACTATCTGCACTAAAGTCAAGGAAAGGAGCTAGCGATTTGTGATAAAATCCTAGCTTCAATGCACACTTCATCGTACGCAAAAGGTATTCAACCGGAAGACTTGCCTGATTGACCAATACGTAACAAACATCAAAATTGATTGATAAAAACTCTTCGACTTTAGGACCTTGAGGTATGCCTGGCCATTTTATATCTTTTTTAAGTAAGGTGCCGTCTGGTAAATCTGGGAGTACTTCTTTGTCAAGATGCAGTGCGATACAGAAAGGAGCATTGCCTTTGGCCTTTTCCTTTTTCATAAAAGATAAAATGTGATCTATATCGGCCAGTGCATCGGTTATGATGGCAATCTGCTGATTGTTGCGACCTTGGAAATAATGGGATTGATTGATGGTCGGAGTTATCGACCGTTCAAACCACCACCTTTTTAAACTTGCCATTTATCGGTATTTGAAAAATTGTTTGCAAATATACATTTGTAAGGGGAAAGAAAAAAGTAAGGAGCAGATATGGTGCTTATAAGGGAGAAAAGCTTTTCGCCCCTTCATTTTTTTTTCTACTTTTGCCCAAATTTAAAAAAACAGAGACGTGGAACAATTGAAGATCAGTATAGAACAAATTTGGGACGACAGAGCATTATTGCACAACGCAGATAGTCAAGAGGCAATAAGAGCAGTTGTTGAGATGGTAGACAAAGGAAAATTGAGAGTTGCAGAGCCAACTACAGATGGTAATTGGCAAGTTAATGACTGGGTAAAAAAGGCAATTGTTTTATACTTTCCGATCCAAAAAATGGAAACCATTGAAGTTGGTCCTTTTGAATTTCATGATAAAATTCCGCTCAAAAAGGATTACGCTGGACAAGGGGTACGGGTGGTACCTCACGCTATAGCAAGATACGGTTGTTTCATTGAGTCTGGAGCCATCCTCATGCCTAGTTATGTCAATATTGGCGCTTATGTAGGTGCAGGAACCATGGTCGACACATGGGCAACGGTTGGGTCATGTGCACAAATAGGTAAAAATGTACACCTTTCTGGGGGAGTAGGCATTGGCGGAGTATTGGAACCACCACAAGCTAGCCCAACGATCATTGAAGACAATTGCTTCATTGGATCTAGGTGTATTGTTGTAGAAGGTGTGAGAGTGAGAAAAGAAGCTGTTTTGGGTGCGAACGTTGTTTTGACTCAAAGTACACACATCATTGATGTTACTGGTCCAGAGCCAATCAAGTATATTGGAGAAGTACCTGAGAGATCGGTTGTAATACCGGGTAGCTATATCAAAAAGTTTCCTGCCGGTGAGTATAGTGTGAATTGTGCATTGATCATAGGCCAAAGAAAAGAAACTACAGATAAAAAAGTGTCACTCAATGAAGCTTTGAGAGATCACAGTGTGGCAGTTTAGGCAACAATGGTCGTTTTAATGGATAGCTTGGGCAGATTAATTTGCCATTTGGGTCCATACTTCTATCTTTAGCATGAAAAATAAAATAAAGCACCATGTATCCTGATCTTTCGTATTTATTCAACGATTTGTTTGGCACGCAAGTAGACAACTGGACTTCTATTTTCAAAAGTTTTGGACTCATGCTTGCATTGGCATTTGTTGCATGCTCTTGGCTATTGAGGAGCGAATTGATGCGATTGGAAAAAGATGGATTGATCAAACCGCTTTCTGTCAAAAATAATGCGAAGGCTTATACCATGTCAGATCTGTTGCTCAATGCAGCAGTCACCATGATTGCTGGTGCTAAGATTCCATACATTTTCATGCATTTTGCCGAATTTAAAGCTGACCCTTCCTCAATAATATTTTCAAAGCTTGGATTGTGGCCTGTTGGTATCTTAATTGGTGCGTTGATGGGTGCATATCTTTACTTTACCAAATATAAGAAACAAGAAGCGGCAGCAGAAGAGGTAATTATCGTCCATCCGCACGAAAAAACAATGGACATCATTTTCTTAGCTGCAATTTCAGGAGTACTTGGTTCGAGGTTATTTTCTATTTTTGAAAACATGGAAACCTTCCTGAGAGATCCGATCGGGACTTTATTTGCTGGCAGTGGATTGACTATTTATGGCGGGTTGATTCTAGCCTTTATTGCAGTTTATTGGTATGTAAAAAAGGTTGGCATAAGACCAATATATATGATGGATATAGCAGCAATGGGTATCCTTTTGGGCTATGCAATCGGAAGAATTGGTTGCCAGATTTCTGGCGATGGAGATTGGGGTATTGTTGCAGCGCCGCAACCATCATGGTGGTTTTTGCCAGATTGGATATGGTCATACAATTTCCCTCACAATGTAGCGGGTGAAGGTGTGCCAATGGCTGGTTGTGATGTGGCAAAGTTTTCTAGCCTGCAAGGAAGTGTTGAGGACAGATGTGAGGCTGCTTGTGGTATGAGGTATTGCTTGGAATTGCCTGAAAAAGTGTATCCTACCTCGTTTTACGAAACTATTTTATCACTGACTGGATTTGGACTTTTGTGGTTGGTGAGAAAGCGCATAAAAATTACTGGTCAATTATTTTTCTTGTATATGATTTACAATGGGGTAGAGCGCTTTTTTATTGAAACCATCAGAGTCAATGAAAAGTATAACTACTTCGGTGCCGATTGGTCACAGGCACAATATATCTCAGTTGGTTTTGTCTTAGTTGGTATTCTTGGTGCGTTATATCTGTCAAGAAAAAAGCCAGGTTGGGAACAACAAATCTAAATCCAAATCATGGTAGCTAAATTACCAGATTTTGCAAAAGAAGCAGTTTATATCATTCATGCAATCAATGGTTATGAAGCACATGAAGCTAGGATAAGATCATTGTTCCCAAGGTTTGGGCTCAGTTTTAAATTTATTACCCAGGGAGATCCAAGCTTATTTTCCGAAAGTATTTTGGAAAAATATTTTGTCTCAGACATCAAAGAAGTATTGAGTCCCGGCGTTTTATCCTGCACACTCAATCACATTTTAGCTTACGAAGAGTTGGTAAAATCTGGTCTTCCAATGGCTTTGATTTTTGAAAATGATCCTTATTTTCTATCGAATTTTGAATATAACCTTCAGAAAGTTTTGAAGGAGGCCATTACGTTACCTCCAGGATTTATTATATCGCTGGAAAACTCCACCCTGCGATTTCCATCTTATTGGCAAAAGCGAAAGGAAAAATATCTTTATCTGGCAGATAATGGACGAATGGCAGGAGCTTATTTGATAGATTTAAAAGCAGCTCAAAATGCGCTAAATGATCTCCGGCAAAATAAGTGCAAACAGGTGATAGATTGGTGGCACAACGAACTCATCAACAGAGGGGTAGTAAAAATGTATTGGGCGCATCCTCCATTGACAGAGCAAGGATCTCACAACGGCCTCTTACACGCAGGAATTTCCTCCAAAAAAAGTGGAATAATTAGACAATTGAAATGGAAAATTCAAAAAGTGTTTAAGTATTATTTGGGAAGATTGATCAACCAAGCAGCAATTCAAAATATTGAATGATGGCCATTTGCTGTGAGCCTAGAAGGTGAAATTCAAACCGAGTTGGGCTCTTTTTACAAGAATATCAAATTCAGATACTTCAGTTGCGGAAATAAATTCATAGTCCAATTTTTGAAATTTCAAGCCACCAGTAATTTCTACCATCATTCCGGATCCACCAATTCTATATCCGATGATTGGGTTGAAATGTTTTCCACCACTTGCAGAGTCCTCAAAAGGCCATGGTTGTCCATAGCCATATCTGATATCGATGAAGGGAGAAAACCGTTGTTTGATGAAATAATATTTTATACTACCAAAAATGGGTATGACATTGTATAAATCAGACAAGTAATAATTATCTATCCCAATACCAACACCTGCAAATAAATTTATATTGGAAAAAAGTCGTTTGCTTACTGTGTGACTAAAGCTTGGACTATTCGAAGTAGCACCAAAATCCATGGCAACTCTGGAAGTATTCAGCCACTTTTTGCTACTAAAGGTATCATGTTTTTTTTGATTTGGAAAGGTGATGGCTTTAATCCCGGATTCTGGAATTTTGATTGGATATTGTCCATTGACCATGAGATGTAAAGTGTCTCCGTAGGTGTATGAAATGATAATGCCCTCAATTTTATTGCCCTTTAATAATTCGACACTTACTTTCTGCCCATCAGCTCCCAAGCTTATGAGTACAAAAAACAAAAGAAAGCAAATCCATTTTGGATAAACAGGAGCAGCATTCATAACTTAATATTTATTTGTAAAAATGGGTGGACTCCAATATTTTGAAGCCCACTTAATTTAGGGATTTTAATTCTTTAAGATCGAACCTTCTATTTTGATCTTTTTAGGATCTTTGACGTCTAAAAAGTAAAATCCATCAGAACCAATAACCATCACCTCTTTTTCACTTAAAGCAATGACGTCTTGGGCTTTGATGTCTTTATCAAAATTCAATTGTTTGGCATCATTTACATCACTGACGTTGAGAACTTTAAACCCAAAATCACCTTCACAGATGTATAATTTATCGTTTAAAATAGAAAGACCGTGAGGATTTGTCATTGGATAAGTCTTTACAAGTTTTGGGTTGCTTTTATTGGTTATATTGATGATATCCAGCTGGTTATTATTTCCGGTACAGGTATTTCCGGACCTTAAAGTTACATAAGCATAGTCGCCGCTGACAACTACTGGATCGCAAGAAGTAGCGTGAGTGAATGTTGATAATTTGACTGGTGACTGGCCGTTACTGATGTCCAAGATCGTCATTCCGCTAGTGCTTCCTACATACAGGTGATCACCAGCAGCAAACAAAGTTTCCATGCCCCAACCCAATCCAGTGGTATTTACTTTTTCCAAACTTGGTAAGTTCCAGGTACTCAATTCAGCATTTGTAAGGCTATATAATTGATTTTTTGCCAATGAAAACCTTGCTGTTGAGCCTCCAATACCCGTGGATCCATTTGATGCACTATTAACTTGGCCAGCTGATAAAACATTGGTATTTGCAAAACTGCTAGCATCTTGTAAAGCCCATAAATTGCCACCCCAATTGACAATTGCATTATTTGGTCCTGCTACCGAGCAATCAAAAGACCTTACAACATTGGATTTATTGTAATAGGCTACGTGTGGGTAATTATTTGCATCATAAACATTTTTATAATTATTGTGTCTGTTTTGCACTTTTGGATTATTGATATCGCTGATGTCAATTGATAACAAATCAATGACATTATCTACCACTAACAAGTCATTGTTAATGACCATATCAAAATTTCCTAGGATCTCATAGTAAACTTTGTATGCAGGATTCTTTGGATTACTGATATCATAAAAGTGGATGCCTTTACCAGCCTCGTTTATCAACAGGTAGTTTTTATACAAGTATATTTTTCCTGGATTTTCTAATTGTGCGTTTTGTCTGGTGACTATTTCATTTTTTCTGAATACATCTACAGTTGTGTAGATTGGATCAAGTTGAATGAATCTGGTTGTGGAATTGCATTCATCCCTTAAACATGAGCTTAAAAAAAAGGTCAAAAATAAAAGGCCACTGAATTGAAGGACATTTTTCATCTCGTCTAGTTTTATATGATTAACTAATTGCATTAGACGGTGTCCAGCACTTAAAAGGTTGGGTTGGTAATGATATTATACCAATGGATTGACTTGAATCAGCACATAAACTCAGTTTGACCAGTCTACAGACCAAGTCGGATCAATTAACCGTTTTTGTTTATCCAATTCAAAAATAGCGTACATTTCATCTGCATGAAGTTCAAAGTCCCAAATATCAAAATTGGAGATTCTATGGGATGCCTTGGAAGCTTTTGGAATAACGGACACACCATCTTGCTGTATAAACCACCTTAGAACGATTTGATTTGCCGACCTATCATGACTTCTTGCTATTTCTTTAATTAAAGGATCTTGCAAAATTGCACCTTGGGCAAGCGGACAATAAGCTGTAAGGAATAGCTGATTTTCATGAAGAAACTCCAACATTTTTTGTTGAGACAAATAAGGATGGTATTCAATTTGATTGCAGACCAATGGAGCGAGGGTTAAGGATTTTTTCAAAAGCGTTATATTAAAATTGCTGGCCCCAATAAATTTGCAATACTCTTTGTGTCTCAATTCTTCCAGAAATTCAACAGCTTTATAAGTGACATCATCATTGGTAGAAGGCCAATGGATCAATAGAAGATCAACATAATCAACTTGCAGTTTTTTAAGACTATCCTCGATTGCCAGCGTCATGGATTTTTTATCCAAGTCCGTATGCCAGATTTTGGTCGTCAGAAAAATCTTTTCACGAGGGATATTACTTGATTTCAATCCATTTCCCACGGCTATTTCATTTTCATAAAATCTTGCAGTGTCGATGTGTCTATATCCGCAATCCAAGGCATGAACCACTGCATCAATACATTCAGTATTCAATAATTCATAGGTGCCAAGACCCAATGCTGGTACTTTACCAGAGTGAAATTTTATTTCATTTGGTGTATTCAATACTTCCATTGTAAGGAGCTTTTTTGTAAAAATAAAAATGCCACAAAGAATTTATTCCTGTGGCATTGTTTTTTTCTATTTGGTGACTATTGATTTATGCAGAATCTTTTTCGATCAATCTGAAGCCATTTCCATGGATATTCATGATTTCAAGATCTTCGTCTTTACTGAGGTATTTTCTCAATTTGGTTACAAAAACGTCCATACTTCTTGCTGTAAAATAGTTGTCTTCCCCCCAAATTTTGGTCAATGCTTCTGACCTTTCTAAGACATCATTCTTTTTGATGCAAAACAATCTCAGCAAGTGAGCTTCTTTTGGAGACAACTTTTCTTCTGATCCATCTTCACTGAAAGAGAGGATTCTCAAAGGATAATTAAAGTTATACTTACCAATTTTGAACTCTTTGGTTTGGTCCTCTGACTCCCCGTCTTTTCTGGTTCTTTTAAGGACTGCCATGACTCTATACAACAATTCCTCACTATTGAAGGGCTTTGTAATATAGTCATCTGCACCAACCTTAAATCCTTCCAAGACATCTTCCTTTAACGATCTAGCTGTAAGAAAAATAATGGGAACATCTTTGTCTTTTTCCCTAATTTCCTTTCCAAGTGTAAATCCATCTTTTTTGGGCATCATCACATCAAAAATGCAGAGGTCATATTCACCGCTTTTAAATGCGGCGCTGCCCTGTTCTCCATCTGTAGCGAGTGTAACATCATAATCATTCATTTCCAGATATGATTTGAGTACATCTCCAAAGTTGCGGTCGTCTTCTACGAGTAGTATTTTGTTATTCATTTTGGTTTATTGTGAATTAATCTCTGTGACATTATTCTGTATTAAGCACATAAATATAAAAACGATTTGCGGTATTTAACTAAATTTTGGTTTAAAAGGAATAAAAACAGTAAAAGTACTTCCCTTGCCAAGTTCACTTTTTACAAAAACCCGACCTCCATGAGCTTCAGTGATTGCTTTGACATAGCTCAATCCTAAGCCAAAACCTTTCACATCATGGAGATTTCCGGTATGCACACGATAGAATTTTTCAAAAATATGCTTTTGTGAATCTTTACTCATGCCAATACCATTGTCCTTTACGATGATTTTAATACCGTCTTTATCATCTTGTGTCTCAACGATAATGTGCGGAGTTTCCTTGGTATATTTTTCTGCATTATCTATCAAATTTGCTACAATATTGCTTAGATGTGTTTGGTCGGCCTGAATTTGAGTGTATTTTGCCAAAAGATTGATCTCCAACGAGCCCCCTCGCGATTGTACTTTTAATGCAGAGTTTTCTGCCACATTTTCTACAAGCTCATTGATGTCAATTTTGGCTGGTTTGATGGTGATTTCTTTCTTATCAATCTGTGCCATTTGTAATACTTTCTCCACCTGGTTGAGCATGCGCTTATTTTCTGCTTTTATGATGGAGAGAAATCTTTTTATTTTTTCGGGATTACCTATAATACTGGCATTACCAATAGAATCTGAAGCCAATGAAATGGTTGCAATTGGCGTTTTGAATTCATGGGTCATATTATTGATAAAATCGTTTTTGATTTCTGAAATCTTCTTTTGTTTGAAAACGATATAGACTGTATATGAAAAACAAAATAGTACCAAGGCTGTAAACAAGATTGAAGATAATACGATGGGTATGAGGTTTTGCCATAAATATCTGGTCCTTTTAGGGAAGTAAAGCTTTAAATACCCAGGTTCATTAGAGCTTACATCCTCAAATAAGGGCAAACTATACGGAGTAGACTCTAGCCCATCTTGTGTTTTGATGGTAGAAGAAGATTTACTGTTCCCAAATTCAACCACAAAATGGCCGTCTCGTATCAAAAAACTTTTTGTTCTGTTGGAGTAAATACCATATTCATAGGTCAAATCAATGCCTTGATTGATTTTTAATTCTTTACTGATAAAATTGTCAAGTTCTTCAATGTGTGAGATTTCAATATTCTCCAACATATTGGTGTCAGAGAGCATTTTATTTTTTTTGAGCTCATATTCCAATTGCTCTCTGCGACGCTCGTCTTGTGTTGAAATTTTTTTCTCAAGCCCCAAGATGGTAATGTCCTCTTGAAGATTTTCCAGCAACTTTTCCTTTGCCATATTGAGTGTGATGAAAATACGATCATCAAAAGTCTTTTCTTTGAGTGCAAGCGATTTCCTGATCCAAAGGAATTGGATAACACTCAATCCGATCAGCGCTGCTGACATCAAAATGATGATGGAAATAATGACTTTTTTCGACATATATCAACCCGTAAGAAGTGCCTTCAAATGGCCCATTCCTGCAATAATACGGAAAATTTATTTAAGCATCAATTGAAAGTAAATCGCAATGTAGTGCCTGCTTGAAATCTAGTAATGGGGAATTGGTTTGTTACAAATGGTGACGTTTTCTGGTAATCTGCAAAAAGTCTTAGTGCTAGATTTTTATACATCTGGTATTCAATACTAGGTTTGAGACTCACTGCTCTTTGTCCTCTATTTGTTTGCCCGGCAGAATTATTTTCCAATCGATAAATATCAGATTTATCTTCTCTCAATGAGAAATCCAAGTTCATCGTAAGTGTCCTGTTTTTTGTCACTGTCAATGGCGATGCTGCAGGTTTCTGCGGCTCATTTGGCTTGGCTGGATCCTCTTCTTTTGGTTTTCTTCGTTGTTTCTTTTCTTTGGTAAAACCTTTGAAATTCTGAATGACATAGCCAAATCCAAATACCATTTCCTGTCCTTTTAACTCTGACAATTCATTTGCATTGAGCCTGAGGTCTAGTTGTCTACTTTTCTTATATTCAAAGTTGATATTCATATTTTGCTTGGTCTTCATCTGAATCCCAATCAAAGGATTGAATGACTCATTGATCGTCAATGCAGGAATTTCCAACCTGGAATAGTAATTGTTATTTGAAATATTGGTCAAGAATGGATCACTGTCTAAAAAGTCTGGCGCCGTGTTGAATTTACTCACGTTGATGGTAGACTTATATCCATGTCTCAAAGTAAAACTGGTGAGGAAGTTTTTGAAGAATCCCACTTTTGACAATCCATCATATCGCAAACTCCAGTTTGGCTTTGGAATGAAATTGAGATTTTTTACATCATCCTGTATGTTGAGCGATATTTGATCTGGTCTCTTACCAGTATAAGCCGCCAAAAATGCAGGAACGTTTACCGCATAAGAAGTTGGCCCATAACCTTCAGCATAGCCTGGATAATCGGGGTGTGGGCCTGCCTTTGGTTTGTTGGGCAAGATCTCATTTGACACCTGTTCTTTGTAAAACTTAAAGCGAGCATAAACATCAGCACTACTTTCAAATAAAGTATTGAGACTGAAGTATGAGTATTCAAATGATCCAATATCGTATCGGGCCAATTGCATAAATTCATCACCTTTGGACTTGAAAACTTCAGTGTGATCTTTTCTATAAGTTTTACTATAATCTACGTCAATGATAAAAGATTTAAATGGCTCAAGAGTAAGTCTTCCTGTTACATTTTGTCTGCGATTCTGCACGATTTGGTCATTGAAGTTGACACTCGTATTAAACCATTGTTGGTTATTCATGAGCCAGTTATTACTAGCACCTTTTTCTATGTTTGGTTGAGCACCTGAAGCAAATTGCCATCCTGGAGATGAAAAACCATCGCTCAATCCCAACAAACCAGCTTGAGGTTTGAAACCTGGAATCAGCGTTCCGAAGTCTTCTTTATATGAAAAACGCGCAGTTCGCAAAGCAAGTAATGGTCTCACCAGAATTTTTTCTATGCTGGATGGTTCTCTTTTTTCGCCTTTAGCTCTAGCTGGTTTTTCTTCCTTGGCCGCAGGTTTAGTTTCTTCAGCTTCATCGGTTCCTGGCCTTACCTTACTCCTTGTTCTGGTTTTGGAAGGTGCAGCAGACGACTCTATAGACTTTAAGTAAGACCATTTGCTGTATAAACGATCAAAATTGAAAGTAGCATTTGCATTCCTACTTTGGTTATTTTGTATGATATTTCCCGGCGTGTTGTTCAATTCATCGATGTAAATCAAAGCTCCAGCTGTCCAACTATAATCAGAACGATAATCTGCAGATGCATTGATAAAGTCCATCATAGGAATCAATGCAAAAGGTAAGGTATAAGTGAGATTGATGTTGTGCTTGTAATTTTTGGTCCTGCCCAGATCTTTCAAATTATCATTGCGGTAATCTTTGACAATGGAACTGTTATTTCTTACACGCTCTGTATAATCTTCGCCAAACTCATTGACCCATCTCCGATCTTCTGCAGTATTGGCAATACCCGTTTGTCTCAACTCATCGACCAAAGAGAACACATTGGCATTGAAGGATAACCTCAATGCCTTGGTCAAATTCCAATCAAGCGTATAATTTCTGTCCCATCTAAATCTTTGATCATCAAAAACGAAAACGGGCGTATCTGGGAATCTATATTGCCTGCTATTGGTAAGCCTATTCATATTGGTGTTGATACCAAATTTATTTGGAAGCAGATTCACATTAAACTCAGAAAAAAGTTTTAAATATTTTGACTTTATAAATTTCATGGGTTGCAAAGTGAGTCCTTTGCTTCCATAATTGTATTCCAATGTCAAATTGGTTTCTTTACTTTTATCTTCTGCAATGATTGGGTCTGTTTTGACTATTTCATTGTAAGCATAACTGGCATTGATGTTTTGAGGACTCCAAGGTTTGTTTTTTGAAGTACCATCAATTTTCACATTGGTAAAGTTGATCGATTTGATGGTAGACGTTTCTCTAGCCCTTTCATATACATCAGCTTGTTGTTCTACAGGTGTGATTTCTGCCACTTCTCTTACCGTAAGGTCTAATTGATATGGGTCATAAAGTGGAGTAGTAATCGATTTGGAGTATTGGGCAAACATTGGCAAGTTCAAAGGGATAAATTTTGGAAGCAATTTTCCTAAGTTCAAATTAGTTGCCACATTATAGGTCAAAACTTCTTCTTGGGCCCTGCTTTGCAATTTTTGATCAATACCACCATAGCCAATGGTGCTCAGGTTTCCTGAAAAATTTAATTCACCTAAGTCCGCCATCTTTGCTTGAAGTCTTGCTTGGGCAGCAATTCCTCCATCTTCAGACAAACCCACAGCTCTCAGCTCATTCACCCAAACTTCGCCACAGTGAGTATCTACGCTATCAATATTTCTGATGCCTATTTCAATAACTTTCACAAAACCAAGTGAAGGTACGCCCTTGATACGCAATTTTGCTCCAGGTCTATCTGGATCATCCAATTCCAGGATACCGTTGGTAAGTTTTGAACGCTTGATGTCTCTGAATTTTTCTAATGAAACATCGATGAAATTGTCTGATAACCAGATACTATCTTGATTGGAGCCAAACTCTGGATTTGAAAAAGTGAGTGGCATGAAATATTCGTAATAGTTATTGGTCATGTCTTTACCCAACTTTATGAAAATACCTACTTTGCCATCTTCAATTCTTGTTTGCTCTTTAGATTCAGCGTGCACAAAAAGTTGAATGCGCTTATATTGGTTGAGGTTGAGCGTTTGCAACTTATTGATACCAACTTCGCAGTTCTGATATAAGTCACAGAAATTTAAAGACATTGACTTCTCATCTTGCAAAAGATTGGAGAAATTGCCATAGATACGCTCTTGTTTGATACCTCTTGGAGTCAAATAGTTGAATGGTCTTTTAGTACTGTTTTCTTCTACACCAACCTCATCAACAGAGAAAACTACATTTTCTGCGGCGACATCTGTACCCGGGCACTT
>JAKQLF010000221.1 GCA_029567325.1 Bacteroidota bacterium
GCATCTGCACGTAAAGATTTCATAGTCTCATGATCACCTGAAAGCATTCTTGGGATGTCTTCTTGTTTAGGTGAGGTAAATGGATGGTGCATAGCAAAAAATCTATTTGCATCTTCGTCCCATTCCAACAATGGGAAATTAACTACCCAAAGTGGTTTAAAGTCCCCAGATTTCATCAAACCAAGTTTCCTTCCCAATTCCAATCTCAATTCATTGAGTTGTTTTCTAGTCTTTTCCTTTTCTCCACTCAGTATGAATAAAACATCACCCTCTTCTGCACCAAATTTTTCACCCCAAGACTTCAGTTCCTCGTCTGAATAAAATTTCCCAACGGTAGATTTAATGCCATCAGCTTGATACTTCACATAAACCAGACCTTTAGCTCCAATTTGTGGTCTTTGCAACCATTCGGTAAGGTCTTTCATATCTTTATTTGAATACGAATCAGCAATTCCTTTCGCACAAATACCCACCACTAATTCTGCTTGGTCAAAAACACCAAAACCTTTGCCTTGGGCCATGTCATTGATTTCGACAAATTCCATTCCGAAACGTAAATCGGGCTTGTCACTACCATATTTTTCCATGGCATCATCATAAGACATGCGAGGGAAATCTGCCAATTCAATACCGATCATGGTCTTAAACAAGTGTTTAGCAAGTCCTTCGAAAGTATTGAGAATATCCTCGATATGAATAAAAGACATCTCACAATCTATTTGCGTAAATTCTGGTTGTCTATCAGCCCTCAAATCTTCATCTCTAAAACATTTGACGATTTGAAAATATTTGTCAAATCCAGAGACCATCAAAATTTGCTTGAAAGTTTGTGGTGATTGTGGCAACGCATAAAATTCGCCTGGATTCAATCTTGAAGGCACCACAAAGTCTCTTGCACCTTCTGGAGTACTTTTGATGAGGAAAGGAGTTTCTACCTCAATAAATCCTTGACTATCTAAATACTTCCTACTCTCCAAAGCCAGTTTAGACCTGAAAATGATGTTACTTTGTTGAAGTGGTCTTCTTAAATCAAGGTATCGATACTTCATTCTAAGGTCATCACCACCATCTGTATTTTCTTCAATAGTAAAAGGAGGAGTTTTAGCTCCATTAAGGATTTTTAGTGCTGTGGCTTCTATTTCTATATCTCCAGTTGCTCTATTCGCATTTTTGCTACTTCTTTCTCTGACAACTCCTTGCACCTGAATAACAAATTCTCGTCCTAGTTTACGAGCTTCCCCACACAATTGAGCATTGTCATCCATGTTGAATACCACCTGAGTGATGCCATATCTATCCCTTAAATCAAGGAAAGTCATTCCTCCAAGGTCTCTAGCTTTCTGCACCCAACCGCTAAGTGTGATGTTATTTCCAACATTTTCTAATCGCAATTCGCCACAATGGTGTGTCCTATACATCGTACATTTTTTATTAGGATGCAAAAGTAATATGTTAAACCGTTTTATATATGTTATCCTTAAAAAAAATAAAATCCAGATAAAGTATTAGGTACATAGATTGCAAATGTTGTGATTTATATTATTTTTATACGATGAATGAAAAATTGAACAACCCACACGACAAATTTTTTAAAGCCCTTTTATCGGATAAAAGTTCGGCTATAACTTTTCTGCAGTTTTGTTTACCTCCTGAGGAATTAAGTCTTCTTGATTTAGATTCAATCGTACTGACGAACACAAATTTTATCTCCCCAGAACTTGAGGAAAGTTTTTCTGATATAATCCTACAAGTTGGTCTTAAAGACAAGGCAGAAGATTGTTATATAAGTATCCTGTTAGAGCATAAGTCATATAAAGACCCATTTGTTGATTTTCAAGTGATGTATTATTTAGCGCAGGCTTATTATCGACAAATCAAAAATAAAGAACCTTTAAAGCTGATTTTGCCTATTGTCTATTACCATGGTGCGGAGAAATGGGAACTGAAGCCAATTGACACATTGTTTGATGTAAATCAAGAGTTTAAAAAATATTTACCCTCTTTCGACAAAATTTTCATTGACCTTATAGCACTGCCTGAGGAGGAAATTGACAAATTGGGTAATACCTTTCTACACCCGGTGGTACAATTGCAAAGAAATCGATTTGACCTTCCAAAATCTGCTGAAAACTTTAAAAGAATCATCCACAGTTTATCGCCATATACATCTAGGAACTTACTGCAAAGTCTTTTTGTTTATTCACTTAGAATTTATAACTTTGAAAGAGAAACATTTAAAGATATTATAGATAATATACCTTTAACGATTAAATCTGATATAATGAGCATCTACGATCAAATCAAAATTGAGGGAAAACTCGAAGGAAAAATTGAGGGAAAAATCGAGGGAAAAATCGAAGGAAAAATTGAAGGCAAAATTGAAGGAAAAATTGAGGAAAAAACTGAAGTTGTCTTAAAAAGTTTTGACAACGGTATACAAATTGCGCTTATTTCCAATATTACAGGTCTTACCGAATCTGAAATTCAAGATATTTTAAGACAAAACAAGAGAATTTGAAATTTATGTCTGCCACTTCAACAATGAGCATTTATGATCAAATCAAATTTGAAGGAAAAATCGAAGGCAAAATGGAGGTGAAAAGGGAAGTGGTCTTAAAAAGTTTTGAATGCTGTCTTCAAATTGAGCTTATTTCCAATATTACTGGCTTCACTGAATCTGAAATTCAAGATATTTTGAAACATAATAATAGATTAAAATAAATGCTTTGGGGTGGATTTTACAACTTCGTTTTAAAAATATCCCAAAG
Organism: Bacteroidota bacterium; assembly: GCA_029567325.1. GTDB lineage: Bacteria > Bacteroidota > Bacteroidia > Chitinophagales > Saprospiraceae > JADKBO01. The sequence goes on from JAKQLF010000221.1 coordinate 2,769, forward strand.
GGGTTAAATATTTATAACCATGAATGAAGTCCATGGTAAAAATAAAACCCAAATATGATTTTGGCGGGATTTTTGGCCATGGTTCCAAAAATTATGACAAAATCCCAACGGCCAATTTAATAAGTTGTGAATGCATCTATGCACCAATACCAATTTGTTTAAAAAAAAGTTGGCTTCTCAAATACATGAAAAGCCAACCTCAAAACAATATATCGATAAAAAACTAAAGCGAAATAGGCAACTTGGCAATGGTTTTACCCCATCCCATGTAAATAGCTTTATCAGCATAGTTACAGTCAATTGAAAATGCTTCAATGCTGTCATTAGCCGCCATTGTAGAAGCTTTTACTCTTACAACATCGTTTGCCTCTTTGTATGAATACGAACCCCATACGTCCGTATCTTTACTTATTACTATGGTCCATGCATCTACTGCTGGCACTGCGTATAGAGTATAAGTACCCGGAGCCAATTTTGAACCTCCAATAGTGATTGACTGATTCAAGACAAGTTCAGTAGCCTCATTTGCTCCAAGTCTCCAAACTTGTCCAGTTGGCACCAATGTAGATAACTCTCTACCATTGAGTTGCGGTCTGGAATAGTATATTTTGAGAATCGGTTTTGCATTTCTGTCCGCTCTCAAAATTGCTACATCTAGAGGACTTTTATCAACTGCGGCAAACTTTTGGGCAGAAAGTGAAAGTCCAAAACAAATAAACAATACAAATAGACCTAATTTTTTCATTTTTTTAAACATTATTTGAATGATAAGAAATGAGAATTGTTTAGTGTTTTAAATTCGAAAAACAATCCTCAACATATGAGATCAAATATAAACTTTTGTAGTTCGTCTTTGGTAATCAGGGAGAATCTTAGCTTAAAATTAACGATTATGTTATAAATATATGAAGAGGCATTCAAAGTCATTCAATCTTTTGTCTGAATTAAAAGTCAGTTATCTCAATTCAATTAAGTTTGAATAGAGTCCCACTTATTACATTTGAATTGATCATTTTCCACTATGTTTGCAAATAATAACTTTGTCCATTTTTATCACAGATTTTCTTACAAGATCAAATAATACATGCTCGGAAATTTAAAGGAGTATCTCAAAATTCTACTTAAAAAATTACCAATTCCGCTTTCAAAGAACCATAAGTATGATCTTCAAACTCAAAAGATTATCAAAAAAGTCTTAAAGGAGAATGGTAATGCAGTAGATATTGGTTGTCATGTAGGTGAAATCATGGATTTAATGTACGCTGCTTCTCCTCATGGCAATCATTTTGGTTTTGAACCTTTACCTTCATTTGCTGCATTTCTCAAAGAAAAATATGCTTCCAAAAAAAATATAAACATTTATCATCTTGCATTAAGTGAAAGTGAAGGTAAAACGACTTTCAATTATGTAAAGAGTAATCCAGCCTATAGTGGTATAAAAGCAAGAAAATTTGATCGCGCCTCAGAAAAAATCGAAGTTATTGATGTCAATTTAGCTCGACTAGATGATATTCTACCACAAAACTTAAAGATAGATTTAATAAAAATTGACGTTGAAGGGGCAGAAATGCTGGTATTGAAAGGAGCTAAAAAAACAATATCCCATTTTCAGCCAATCGTCATTTTTGAACACGGTGTAGGTGGGGCTGATGTCTACGGTTTTAGTCCCGATGATGTTTTCTCTTTCTTCTATGAAATGAATATGAATGTTTCCACTATGAGTAAATATTTAAAAAAGGAGAAACCTCTTTCTCAAGTGGAGTTTTCAGAGCACTTTTATCATAAAAAGGATTATTACTACATCGCATATCCGCGCTAACGGATTCTACTTTTAAACTAATACTTTAAATACCTTTTGGCTTTAGAATTTTGATAAACTTCTCAGAAGTCAATTTAGGGTCTTCACTAGACATTATAGCGTTTACAACTACAATTCCAGCAGTACCAAGATCCATAACATCCGCCGCATTTTTCAAACTGATCCCGCCGGCAGCTATGACAGGTTTCTTAGAAACTTTTATCATTGTTTTCAAGCCTTCAACTCCTAAAAGTCCTCGGTTATCCAATTTTGTATTGGTTCTGAAAACAGGAGCGGCTATATAATAATCAACTTCTTGACCATTTGATAAAGCAACTTGAGCTTCATTTTCTACAGTGAGCCCAATTATTTTATTGGGTCCAAAGAGTTTTCTTACTTCAGAAACTGGCAAGTCCTTTTGACCAATATGTACGCCATCTGCATCAATTGCCATTGCAATATCCAATCGATCATTTATAATCAAAGGAACTCCAAACTTATTACACATATTTTTGAGGATGAGGGCTTTAGTATAAATCTCATTTGCCTCTAGATTCTTTTCACGATACTGGATCATTGTTGCCCCACCTTTCAATGCAAGTTGAATCACAGACTCCAAACTTTTCTCTCCAACAAGTCGCGAATCTGTAACAACATATAAGCTGAAATCTAATTTGTTTGCCATAATTTAAGTTTTTACCAAGGCTTAAAAAAGCTTTGAAATGATGGAAATTGATGGGTCAATAAAGATGGTGAATTCCATTCTAAAAAAACACAAAATATTGCAATTCTCAAAAAGAAATCATGAGGACGACTCCTTGAAAGCTGTATCACTACAATTTTATCACATTATGGTCTGTTTCCAGGCTCAAAAATCTGGTATTTGTCCAATTCAAAATTTCTATTATAACTATGGTTTACATCAATGAATTTTTTGAAATCTGCTGGCTGACCATCTACTAAGAGATTGGGATTTAAAGCATTAAATTCGTTTTCTACCTCAGCCAAAAATGCTTCATCATTCAAAAACTTTAAATAATATCGCAAGTTGATTGTGTATTGCTTATAATTGTATTTACCTGCATATCTCTTATGTGCTGAATCCCAAGCATCTTTGCCAATGCATTTCAATTCACTGTAATACTTCATCATTCTACCCGCTGCATCAATGTTTATGATTGGATGAAATCGATCATCGTATTCAATCAATTTTTCAGGACTGGAAGTATTGGAAGTTATCAAAAAGCGCAAATCTTTTCCATGGTTAAAACAAACCAAATCTGTGCATCCATTATAAGTTTTCAAACCAAATTGAGTTGCCAATGCTGGCTGCATATGGATCAACCCAATACCACCATCATTCCTACCATTGGGCAAGTAATTGATACCATTACATTCTTGCATGAGCATGGTGAGCAAAGTATATTTGGGAAGACCATATTTTTCTTCAACTGCAGAGGTGATATTTTCAAATCGCAATGCACGCATGAAAATGCCAATTGTTCTTGTTCTGGCATCACAATTTTCCAAACCATACTTTCCTTCATCGCCCAAGAAAGATAAATTTTCAAAAGACGGTTTTGGTGTAAACTCTATATATGATAAATCAATTGGCTTTAAGAACAAATAATGGCCAAAATTTTCCTCTTTGCAACTCACAGTTGGAGAAAAGGTAGAAGATTTGCTCATCAAATTTTTACCGCAAACCATGGCGATAAGCAAAAACATAAACGTTAAAACAATTTTCCTAGCACGCATGCATTCAATACTATAGTGGTTACTAAAATTGAGTAAAACGGCAAACTAATTACCTAATGGTTTCCCCCGAAAGGAAAAACAACATACTTGTTTGTGGCACTAATGTAAAAAAGATTATTCAATAAACGGTGCTTTCCAGATATTATTCTCCCTGTTTACATCCATCATTCTGTATGATGGATCTATTTCGATCGAAGAAATTTCACTGTCTTTCTGGGCAATTTGTAGCGAATAGGTGGGGTGCGTCCAATCCCAATCTTTACAAATAGTATAAGAATCATAAGCTACATCTGGCTTTTTTTCTCCTCTCATAATACTTTGAGGAATGTAATAAAGATGTTTCTTTCCATTTTTTAAAGTGACCATTACATCCAGAGGCATCGGCAATAAGCTCCGATTAGATAACATCAAATTTTTATCTATCAAGGTGTCAACTGCATAGTCAATTGTCTTAGTCGTATAAACCCAGTATTCTTTAAACCAGTCCAGCTCTAGCTTACTTTCCTTTTCAAAAACTCTGATAAAATCATTCGGGGTTGGGTGTTTAAATTTCCAATCATTGTAGTATCGCAAAAGTGCTTTGTCAAACACTTCTTTCCCAACTATATAATTGAGCTGCACCAAAGCTATCTCCCCCTTTGTGTATGACCCGACACTGTAAGCTGTATTGGTGGTATAATGATCTGAATGAGTTGAAATTGCCTCTTCCATGCCAGATTCTGTAAATTTCCCAAATCCATCCAACGTTGACTTAAAAATAAACTCACTGGTTTTTCCAGAAATTAAACCCTTTCTGACTAAAAAATCCATGGTTTCAGTAGACGCAAAAGAGGTGAATCCTTCATCCATCCAAGGATACAATGATTCATTTGTGCCCAATATCATTTGATACCAAGAATGCATCCATTCATGGACGGATACCCCTACCAAACTGTTAATCGGACGATTTCCAGTAATGAGTGTTGCCATAGGATATTCCATGCCGCCATCACCCCCTTGAATAAAGGAATAAACTGGATAAGGATATTTGCCGTACCTACCATTCATAAAGGTAAGTGCCTGTGCCATGATGGCTGGTAATGCTTCCCAACTAGAAGATGTTTTTTCCCCAGGTTGATAAAAGAAGTGCAGTTCAGTACCGTCGGCTGCCACTTGCTTCAAATGTTTGTAATCCGGATCTGCCGCCCAAACAAAGTCATGGACATTTTCAGCCTTGAACTTCCATTCCAATTTCTTAGGTTTATTTTTTGGTTCATCAGCTGTATAACCGTGGCCTATTTCTTCAGGATTCTGCAATACTCCCGTGGCTCCAATCACATACTTAGAATTTATTTTTATTTCTACGTCAAAATTGCCCCATACCCCATAAAATTCTCTTGCAACATATGGATTTGCATGCCAACCTTGCACATCGTATTCTGACAATTTAGGATACCATTGTGCCATGCTATAATCTATACCTTCTGCATTATTGCGTCCTGACCTTCTTATTTGCACTGGAACTTGAGCCTCAAATTTCAACTTTATCTTCACTATTTGACCAGGATGAATTTCATCATCCAACACAATTTCAAATACTGTTCCTTCTTCATGAGTATTTTTGAGCTTTTTACCATCCATTTCGATTTCAGTGATGTGCATATGCCCCATTTGATCTTTATCAAGTTTTGAAATGCGATCCCCTACTCTTCTATCTGGATCAACAATACTCCTAGAACGCACGTCCATCATGCTGTTTGGCTGGAATGCATTATAATATAAATGAAAAAATAATCTATTGAGTGTATCAGGTGAATTGTTGGTATAGGTAATGAATTCCTCGCCTTCGTATTGATGTTTTTTGTCATCAAAATCAATTTTTATCTGATAATCAGCCCTTTGCTGCCAGTAAACATTTTTTTGTCCGTAAAGGCTATTTGCTAATACGAGGATAGTGAAAAATAGTGCGCTTCTCAACATTTAAATTTTGTTTCATTTTTTACAAATCATTTGGTTGGTCATTTATGGGTTCTAATATATAGGTTAGTGGGCGCCAATTATACTTTTTATAACAGATATAAACAAAGATAATTGCTGTTATGATGAATGCCAGGGTCATTACAGCTGGGTTTATGGTTTCACTTTTGAGCAAAGAATCTGTTTGTAAAACTCCTCCCCCGTAGGATGATATTACCGCACCATAAAAGTTTGTTGCAGCATGAACTCCTAGGGCCAGTTCAAGTCTTCCGTCCATGATTGTAATAAGCGCAAGGAAAATACCTGCTGTAATGTAATATGTCAACATGATTGCAATACCATATTCTTTGATTTCAGGATTTGCACCATGGACTGCAGCAAACAATACTGAAGTAATCAACATTAATACAATTTTATTCTTAGTAATCAATGCCAAACCTTGCATTAAATAACCCCTAAAAAAAAGTTCTTCAAAGCTGGTTTGGATCGGTAACAGGAAAATACAAATTATCAATAATGTAAAAAATGACAAGGCTTCAAAGTGAAAAACATAGTTGATTGGAGACACAAAGTAAGAAATCACCTCTCCTACCAATCCTAAGCCAAACCATAGTCCAAAGCCAAAAGCCAATCTCCCTACATCTATCTTGCTGTCATTTGGGAAAATCAAATCTTTGAAGTTTTTCTTTTGTATTTTGACAGCATAAAACAAACCTACAATGGCAAAAATAAACATGGTTATGAGCAATACCAGTCCAAGATTACTACCAATTCCAATTAAGTTAAAATCAGTAGTTCTGCTAAATTCTTCAAATTGCTTTGAGCCAATATTGTTATTTTGAATAGATAAATATGCAACAGCAGTCAAAGGTAACTGGCCCAAAAAATAACCTGCAAATGTTAAAAATATGCCAATGAGGTACCATTGAACTTTATTTTCTCCTTTCTGAATTTTGCTAAAATAATTTCCCACCGATAATGATTTAAAGTTCTACAGAACCTTTGAAAATAAATGTTGCTGCCCCTATCAAAACAACTTTATAAAATTGTTGTCCATTGTTTATAAAATTAACCCATAAGTTGCCTCCTTTGGTTTTCACTTTGACTTGACCTTCCAACTGATGTTTATAACCATAAGCCAATGCAGCAGCAGTGACGCCAGTGCCGCAAGAGTAGGTTTCGTCTTCCACGCCTCGCTCGTAAGTTGCCATAAAAAGCTCATTTTTTCCTAGATCGCACACCAAATTTACATTGATACCTTCTAAAGCATATTTATCTGAGTAGCGAACTATCTTACCATAAGTAACAATCTTTTCCAAATCTGCTATCTCATCTGTAAAATGAATGTAGTGTGGCGAGCCTGTATTCAATTCAAAGGTGTTTTCATCATCAATGGCAATAATTTCTTCAACATCAATCATTTGCAAAGCAACAGTGTCTGCATCAACTTTTGCAAAATGCGGCCCGTCAATAGCCAAAAAACTTGTCTCTGATTGAATATAACCTAAATCATAAGCAAATTTCACAATACATCTGCCGCCATTGCCACACATGCTACTTGGATTTCCGTCACTATTATAATAAACCATTTCGAAGTCGTAGCCTTCTACGGGTCTGAGGAACATCAAACCATCGGCGCCTATGCCAAATCTCCTGTGACAGAGAAAGGCTATTTGTTCTGTGGTAAGGTCATATTGTACTTCCATTTGATTGATGAGTACAAAATCATTACCTGTTCCTTGGTACTTTGAAAATTCAACGATTCTTGACATAAGGCAAAAATATAATTATGCTACATTATTTGTGTGCAATAAGTAGAATAATTGGCTCAATTACTCAATTTTAAAATTCAGATAAAGAAAATTAAGTTTTCCTTATGGATTCAAGAACGAAATATGGAAAAAATTATAATTCCAAATTCGGACTAAGCTCATTTCCTTTTTCAAGGTTGTAAAACTCTGTAATCATTCTGAGAATTTCTTGTGGATCATCGGTAAGTGGTATAAGGTCTATGTCCTTTTGACTTACATTACCAAATTTTTCTAACATTACAGTGGTAATCCATTCTCTCAAACCCGACCAAAATTCAGTACCTACCAGAATAACTGGTAGTTTTGCTACTTTTTTTGTTTGGATCAAAGTCAAAACTTCAAATAATTCATCCAATGTACCAAAACCTCCGGGCATAACCACAAAAGCTTGAGCATATTTGACAAACATCACCTTTCTGATGAAAAAATATCTGTGATCCAAGTTTTTGTCTGGGTCGATGTAGGGATTATGTGACTGCTCAAACGGGAGATCTATATTTAGACCTACTGAAAGACCTCCTTGTAAATATGCTCCTTTGTTGGCAGCTTCCATAATGCCCGGACCTCCCCCGGTTATGATTCCGTAGCCTTCTTTTGTCAGAACTTCAGCTATTTCTGTGGCGAGTTTGTAATACTTATTATCTGGCTTGGTTCTCGCTGATCCAAATATAGATATACATGGACCAAGCTTGTTTAATTTTTCAAAACCATCAACCAGTTCTGCGATGACCTTAAACATGGTCCAGGAATTCTCACCTTTGAGTGTGGTCCATTGCTTCATTGCACGACCATTGGTCTTTTCGACCTTCAATTTTCTTTCTGCCATTCTTTCTCGGATTGTTATTACACCAATGCTCCTCTCTTCAAGGCTCTGTATTCCTCCTCGACAAATTTCTTTAAATCTTCAAGGTTATCAAATTTTTGTATCAAATCGTGTATGAGGGATTTTGTACTATCAATTGGTTTCACGTAAGCATCCACATCAGCTTTAGTGATTTTTTCTTTGCTCAATATGATCAAACGTTCAACGACGTTTCTTAATTCTCTGATATTGCCTGTCCATGACTGACCTTGCAATGCTCTAATTGCGTCAGGTTCACACTCTTTCTTTGGCATATTGTACTCTTCACAAATAATGGAAGTGAAATGTTCAATCAATTCTGGAATGTCTTCTTTACGATTGTCAAGTGAGGGCACTTCAATTACAATCACTGCCAGTCTGTGATAAAGGTCTTCTCTAAAATTTCCCTTTTTTATTTCACTGCGTAAATCTTTGTTTGTTGCTGCAACAATACGGACATCAACAGCTATCTCTTTCTCACCTCCTACCCTAGTTATCCTATTTTCTTGCAAAGCTCTCAGCACTTTAGCTTGAGCACTCAAAGACATATCTCCTATTTCGTCCAAAAACAATGTCCCCCCATGAGCTAATTCAAATTTCCCAAGTCTTTGCTTGAATGCTGATGTAAATGAACCTTTTTCATGCCCAAACAATTCACTTTCGATCAATTCAGATGGAATTGCCGCACAATTCACCTCTACAATGGCATTTTCACTCCTGTTGCTTTTTTCATGCAACCATCTGGCTACCAATTCTTTACCTGTTCCATTTTGACCATTTATCAAAACTCTGGCATCTGTCGGAGCTACAGTTTCTACCGTGTGTAATATCTGCAATATAGAAGCTGAGTTACCAATGATATTCTGAACATTTGATTTGGCAACTTTTCTTTGAAGGACTTTTTTCTCAACGATCAAACTTGATTTGTCCATTGCATTTCTGATGGTAATCAACAATCTATTGAGATCCATAGGTTTTTGCAAGAAATCAAAAGCCCCTTTTTTTACCGCTTCTACAGCAGTATCAATATTTCCGTGGCCTGAAATAACAACAATGGGGATATCCGGATTGATGGTTTGAATTTTTTCAATGGCTTCCATGCCGTCCAATTTTGGCATCTTTACGTCAATAATAATGACGTCATAACTGTTTTGTTTTACCTTAGCTAGACACTCGACGCCGTCCCCGGCATCATCAACTATGTAACTTTCAAACTCTAAAATTTCTCTCAGAGTTTTGCGAATTGCATGTTCATCGTCTACTACCAAAATCCTAGCCATCTATAAAAATTTTCTTTTCACAGGCTAAGATATTAAAATAAATATTAATGTATCAATGCTTTGCGAAAAAATTGAAGATTGTCATCCGTGTTAAATCATTTCATTTCGGCTTGCTGACGCACATCCTTTATTTCTAAGTCTTTCTTTTTTTCTTCTCAGCCGCTGGAAATAATATATTATTGAGGATCAGCCTATATCCTGGACTAGTTGGGTGCAAGCTCAAATCTGTTTCAGGATCACCCACATAGTGCCTGTAGTCTTCTGGGTCATGCCCCCCAAAAAATGTCCATGTGCCATAACCATAAGTTCCGTGAATATATCTTACTTCTCCTTCTGCTTTATTTTCACCCAAAATCAACACATCTGGTTTAACCGTACTTCTCACAAATGCTGTTGTTTGTCCCATAAAACCTTTTACAATTTTTGTATGGTTTTGGCACAACATAGATGGAATGGGATCCCATTTGGCAGAAAAATCAAATAAATTGAAGTAATCACTTTCTGGCTCAACAGTCCTATCCTTATTATCTATACTTGAATGTTCATATTGCATGGGATTGAGTATGAGATCAAAATCCCGAAAGGCAAAGGTTTGTGAATAATCAAGTTTGCTTTGTGCTTGATGGTCAAAACCGTCGCCATCGTAAACTTTATCACATATATCCAGACCCTGAGCTGCCAAAGCAATGTCATATGTATCTGTTGCAGAGCACATTGCAAACATGAATCCACCCCCTTCAACAAATTCTCTGATTCTCCTTGCAACTGCCAATTTCAATTCAGATACTTTACTAAAGCCCAACGAGTTTGCTAAATCTTCTGTCTTTTTTTGATTTATTTTGTACCATGGTGTTCCGCCTTGGGAAGCATAAAACTTACCATATTGTCCAGTGAAATCCTCGTGATGTAGGTGAAGCCAGTCATACTCTGCCAGCTTATTTTCCAACACTTCCCTATCATAGACAGTTTCATATGGAATTTCCGCGTAAGTCAAAACCATGGTCACCGCATCATCCCAAGGTTGAATTCTTTCACCTTTTGTATCAACATCTGGTGTATAAACCGCAATTTTAGGTGCTTTTTCTAATTTGATGGTTTCCATATTTGCCTCAGGATTAGCTATTTCTTCCCTCATTCTTACAAACTCACCGTCGGGAATAACTTTATAACTGACTCCTCGCACTTTGCATTCATCTTCAAAATATTTACTATAGGGAAATGCAAAGCTTCCTCCTTTATAATTGAGCAACCAATATGCTTCAACACCTTGATTCAAAACCCAATAAGTAACTCCGTATGCTTTTAAATGATTTTTCTGCCCATCATAATCCATTGGTATAAAGATCATAGAAGCCTTTGCAGCTATGGTAAAGAGCAAAATCAAAGAGAGTAAAAATGATTTTTTCAGCATGTTACAAAACTTTTCCATCTACAGTTATAATACATTGAAGGGATCTGGAATTTTATATTTCACAAATCACTAATGTAAATGTAAACGAAAACGAATTTAAAATAGATATAGTTTCACAAACAATTTCGTGTGTCTTAGCAAAAATTTAATTGATGGCTTCTAATAATTGACTAACATATGATTGCAATCCTGTGGGTAATTCATTGATGTCTGTATCTACTCTGACTTCATTGCTTTCGGTACCATCTCCTATTTTGAAATACAATATTGGCTCATCAGCACAACCAGCACAGCCTATCATCCCATCACTATTTATTATCGTTTCTGGCAGTGATTCCAATAAATTGATGATTTTGTCCACTTGATTTCCGGTCATAGCATTCTGATTGAAAACCACGTCTTCAACGAACCTTTCCGATTTTTTTTGTTCGAATAATTGGCCGTCTTTAAACTTATACAGTTCTGTGCAATTGCTTACACAAAAAGGACCATAAATCCCAAAAATGATTTCTTCTGATCCTTTTAAATCTTTACTGTCATCTCGATCACAAGCCATGAAAACAGAAACAAGAATAAATCCAATCAAAATATGCTTCAACATTTCTTTTACAGTTTTAATATTCCAAAAATAAATTCACTTATTGGATATAATATAGAAGACGAATTTTCACCATAAAAGGTTTGTTTAATTTTTTAATTATTGCTTTAGTCTAAAATATAAGGTAACGCATTCACAACACAGTAGGTCTATACGTATCCATTAATAAATAGTGTCGGCCATGCAAACTAAGTATTCAATTGTAATAATTTTCTCATTTTGCGTCTTCTCGGCGTTTTCTCAAGGATTGCGGATTCCACAAAACACCAATTGGAAATGCAAAATAGGTAGAACTCTTGGTGCCACTGATATTGAAGTAACTTGGAATGCACCTGGTGTAAAAGGACGAGAAGGAAAAATATGGGGATCAGGAGTTGCTCCATATGGATTCACGGTTTTAGGATATGGGTCCACAGTCCCTTCTCCATGGAGAGCTGGTGCTGATGAATGTACAACCATCTCTTTTTCCACGGATGTTTTTATAAATGGAAAACTATTGGAGGCAGGAAAGTATGCATTGTTTATGGACCTTCAACCAGATTCAACTGTTTTAATTTTCAATAAAAATATTCATGAATGGGGTGCTTATTTTTATGACGAAAGCTTAGACGTATTGAGAGTGGTGACTAAACAAATCAAAAACAATTCCAAGAGTGTTGAAAGATTACAATATGTATTCAAAAACCAACTGAATGAAAGTGTTGATTGTGTTTTGGAATGGGAATATTGGAGTATACCTTTTACAATATCTGCAGAAAATAAAAAAAATATCCTGGGACTCATCAAAAACCAAATGTCGGGTGCATTGGGTTTTGATCCTCCTAGTTTGCAGGCTGCAGCAAATTGGTGCCTTACAAATGATGTAAATTTTGACCAAGCACTTGGTTGGATCAATATGGCCACTGACCCAACTCTGGGCGGGATCAAACATTTTGGCGCAGTTTCGATAAAGGCAGGCTTATTGGAGAAATTGGGTAAATCAAAAGAAGCAAAAGAGTCAATGGATGCTGCGATTAAGGAAGCTAGTTCTTTGGAATTACATCAATATGGAAGAAGATTGCTTTCCCAGAATAAAACAACGGAAGCCATGGAGATTTTCAATGCGAATTTCAATAAAAATAATGGCGCTTGGCCAACAACTGTTGGTTTAATGCGTGGATACAATGCTATGGCTGATTTCAAAAATGCACTTGTATTTGCAAAAAAATCTCTTGATTTAGCTCCAGATGAAGTGAATAAAAAATATCTTGAATCATGTATCAATTTGTTGGAGGCGGGTAAACCTCTCAATTAGATACGTATATCATTATTTTTTGAGTACAAACCTGACCAAGTCTTTGTAAAGAGGTCCATCTTCTGAATGACGGTTCATAACACCTTTGGACTTTAGATCTATTTCCTTCAGTTTTATCAAAATTGCCCTCACGTGGTCTTCATTAAAATTCCCCGCAGCCATTCTATATTCTTTTACGAAGAATGGACTAGAAAGGCCAAGTGCTTTTTGCATTTCCATATCAGAACCACCTTTTGATTGAACCGCGATCAAGACTTTTAAAAAATAACCATACAAACTAGAGACCGCCATTTGAATGGGTATGGCTTTTGGGTTTTCAGCAAAATAATTTGCCATCATCCAGCTTTTATAAATGTCTTTTTGAGCCAAAGCAGATTGGAGTTCAAATACGTTGTATTCTTTACTCATTCCAACCAATTCCTGTACTTCCTCTACAGTTACTTTTTTATTTTCACCTACATTGAGTTTGATCTTAGACAATTCGTTGTCGATCTTATTCAGATCATTGCCCAAATATTCCGCCAACAGATTTGCAATTTTATCGTCTACTTGCAAATTCAATTCTCTCGACCTTTCCATCACCCAATTTGGCAATTGATTGTCATACATTTTTTTGGATTCCAAAACAACAATGCCCGCACCATCAGCTGCTTTACCAAAACTTGTCCGCTTATCAATTTTCTTGTATTTATGACACAATACAACCGTTGAATGCGGAACTGGTTTTTTGATATAATCGGTAAGATCATTGATAGTTTTCATATCTGCAGCTTCCTTGATGATGATGAGCCTCCGTTGAGACATCATGGGATATTGCCTGGCTTCATCAATGACCAATCGTGCATCCGCTTCTTTACCATAAAGTACAATTTGGTTAAATGCTCTGGATGCTTCATCAAGTAAATGATCTTCAATCCAATCTGATACTTGATCAATATAAAAGGGTTCCTCACCGTGTAGGATATATACTGGAGCGATTTTTCCCTTTTTCAGATCGCTAATTATGTCTTTGGCGCTCAAAACTTGATGTATATTATAACCTGTGAAATGTATAAAAAAGCCTCACTTCTTTATCAGAGGCAAGGCTTTGCAGATTGAGTGGAGAATACCGGATTCGAACCGGTGGCCTCTACGCTGCCAGCGTAGCGCTCTAGCCAACTGAGCTAATCCCCCTTTTCTAGAAGCGTGGCAAAAATAGGAATTCTACGGACTTCCTATCAGATATTGATACTTTTTTTATTCTTGAGATATTGGAACTTGCTTTTTATGATGATCTACCATATGAAAGTAGCCTTTGCAGCATTCCCTGTATCGGATAACAAATTGAAATAATAAACACCTTGTACAAAGCTAGCATTATCATAGTTTAAGGTGTTGTTGCCAAATTCTGCCACTTCAAACTTGTCTGAACGAACTAATTTTCCAGATGCGTCATAAACAGCCATAGAATATGAGCCTGGCTTGGGGGTTATATATTTCACCTCAATATTTCCAGCAGAAAGAGTAATTTTTTCTATAGCAAGTGTACCAGTTTGAGAAGGAATATCTAGCTCGCCATTACATACTCCTTGTATATTGACCAAAGCTCCGTAAGCATCCAGATATCCGCCATATTTTACATATGGTTTTAAGTTGTTTGTTTTTTGTACTCCATTAAACAATGCATCTCTAACTGCTCGAACTGCAGCTATTCTATCTGACTTAATCAAGGCAGCAAGAGATGTACAAGGTGCAGAAAATAAAAGTGCGGCAACACCAGCTGCTAAAGGTGTTGAAGCTGAAGTTCCAGTATTTTTATAATACTTAGAATCTGTACGCAAATTGAAAATATTTTCTCCTGGTGCAGCAAAATCTATATGGGTCATGCCAAAACCAGAGCTTCTTGAGAATAAGCCTAAACTATCAATGCTGGTTACTGCTATAAAAAATTCAGAATTACACGTGGATGGCATATCACCTTCTAAATCTATATTGGTTTCTGTATTGGTTGTAGACCCAAAAGATAAAACTCCTTGTGCTCCAAGCAAATTATACATATCACACCAAGGTTTATATTCTGGAGCGTCCCCAAAAACACTATCTAAGCCACCACTATAATTTGAAACTAAAACGTTTGCTCCTCTTTTACCATCTGTCTGAATGTACAATCTCTTCATTTTCAGGACATAATCGTAACCTTTGATCACAGATGCAACGTTGCGAACGCCGCTTATCGGTAATATTTTTATTTTCCAATTTACTCCCGAAACTCCTTTATTGTTATTTCCAACAGCTCCGGCAATCCCACTGACCCAAGTACCATGATTTTCTAATTCTTGAGTGCCATTATTTTTGGAAGCATTCCAACCAGAAACATCATCAACAAAACCATTTGCGTCATTGTCTATAAAATCTCCTGGCACCTCAATGGCATTGACAAATACATTTTCTTTTAAATCTTCGTGGGCTATATCGATACCTGTATCCAAAATTGCAATTACTATATCTGCTCCATCATTTGTTTTACCACCAGTAGTGAGGTTCCAAACATCGGGTACGTTGATAAAATTGAGGTAAGCCTGAGCCCCAAAAGAAGGATCATTTGGACTTTTTCTCTCATCTACTTTTCGATCGTAGTAGACATAGGACACATATTTGAGCGCCTTTATGCTATTAAATTCTTGTTCAGTATAATCAGATGAACTTTCAAGCAAAACTAAACCCAAGTCACTACTCAAAACATCCAAACTGGAGGCTGCAGCTCTGTTGTTAGTGCTTAATTCTTGTCGCAACTTAGCAATTTGATCTGTTTTGACAATTAATCTGTTTTTGAGTAAAACTTGACCTGCACAATTAAAAATACTCACAAGCAGCAAAATACCCACTAATTTTGACCTAAAGACATTGTTCATCAGTTCCAATCTTTAATTTTAAAATTCATCAACGGTATATTGGATCAACAGCTTGTGCAAATTACAGAAAATTTTAAAAAACTGCATAAATATTAATAAAAACCAATGTAGCCATTTACATTTATTCAATTATCAATTGGCTAGGAGGGCTTCTAACTTTGCTATTTCTTCAGTTAAAATTTTGATTCTTTCATTTCCGTCACTCAATTTCTGTCGTTCCTTTTCAACTACTGTAACAGGAGCACCAGCAACAAAGTTTGCATTATCCAGCTTTTTGGAAACACTATTTACAAAGCCTATTTGGTATTCCAATTCCTTCTTTTTTTCAGAAAGGTCAGATTCTACATCGATCTCTTTAGAAAGTACTACAAAATACTTATCGGTTCCAATTAAAAATCCTACTGCATTGCCAATATCCTCACTGACGGCTTCTACTTCAGATACAAAAGCCAATTGTTCCAACAGTGTTGTTGCTCCTTTTACAGACAATATGGCCTCCACATTTGCACTTTTTATGGCCTTCAATGGCAAAAGTTCACGCTGTTTTAAACCGTTTTTATTTCTCACATCACGAACGTTGGAAATGATGTTTTTCAACGTTTCTACATTCTCAATGATTTGAGGGTCCTTAACTTGGCTTAGTGGATATGCCGATAATATACAATCACCTTCAGCTCCCAATTGATGCCACAATTCTTCCGTTATAAATGGCATAAAGGGATGGAGTGTAGAGCAAATTTTGGTAAACATGGCAATAGTTGCATCACACGTTTCTTTTGAAATTGCTTGTCCGAATTCGGGTTTTACCATTTCCAAATACCATGAACAAAAATCATCCCAGACAAAACTGTAAGTAGTCATCAAAGCTTCTGAAAGGCGATATTCTTTAAAGTGACCGTCAATTTCGCTCGTGAGTTTGGCAAATTTATTTTCGATCCAAGATATTGCGAGCAGATCAGCTTCACTTGCAGGTTTTTGGTCATTGATCTCCCACCCTTTGATCAACCTGAGCGCATTCCATAACTTGTTGTTGAAATTGCGACCTTGTTCACACAATTTTTCATCAAATAATAAATCACCTCCAGCCGGAGAACAAGACAACATGCCAAATCGTACACCGTCAGCACCAAAATCTGAAATTAATTTGAGGGCATCTGGTGAATTTCCTAAAGATTTGGACATCTTCCTTCTTTGCTTATCTCGCACCATACCAGTAAAATAAACATGGTCAAATGGCTTTTTACCTGTCCACTCAAAACCTGCCATGATCATTCTGGCTACCCAAAGAAAAATGATATCCCATCCAGTCACCAAAACAGATGTAGGATAATAATATGCCAATGACTTTGGATCATCAAAACCGTTGAATACTGTAATTGGCCATAACCAAGAAGAGAACCAAGTGTCAAGCACATCTTCATCTTGTTTCAAATCATCCAAACTGATGTCGGGATATTTTGCCTTCGCTTTTGCAAGTGCTTCTTCCGCTGTAGTTGCAACGAAAATTTCTTCGCCATAAAACCAAGCCGGAATTCTGTGACCCCACCACAACTGTCTGGATATACACCAATCTTTGATGTTTTCCATCCAGTGTTTGTATATATTCTTCTGATTTTTAGGGAAGAATTCTACGTCATCTTCCATAACAGCTTGCAGAGCAGGAGCGCAAATGGCTTTCATGTCCACGTACCATTGAAGCGATAATCTCGGTTCAATGATGGCATTGGTTCTTTCTGATCGACCAACATTATTTTGATAATCTTGAACCTCAGCCAAAAGTCCAGCCTCTTCAAGGTCTTTGGAAAATGCTTTTCTTACTTTAAATCGATCCTCACCAACGTATATTTTGGCGGCTTCACTCATCGTCCCATCTGGATTGAATACATTGATGACTTCCAAGTTGTGTTTTTCACCAAGGTCAAAGTCATTCACATCATGAGCAGGCGTAACCTTTAAGGCACCCGTACCAAATTCACGATCAACATATTCATCAAAAATGATGGGAACTGAGCGATTAATCAAAGGAACCATTACGCGTTTCCCCTTGAGGTGTGTATAACGCTCATCTTCAGGATGTACTGCCAGTGCCGTATCACCAGGAATGGTTTCTGGTCTTGTTGTCGCAACAGTAATAAAATCCGATGTGCCTTCTATTTGATATTTTACTTTATATAATTTGGATTGCTCCAGACCATATATAACCTCTTCGTTGGATAAAACCGTTTTAGCCTCTGGATCCCAATTGACCATTCGCTCCTTGCGATACAATTTTCCTTTGTTGTATAAATCGACAAAAACTTCCAAGACACCTTTACTTCTCACGGCATCCATTGTAAAAGAAGTCTTCGACCAATCACATGAGGCTCCCAATTTCTGCAATTGCTTCAATATGATACCCCCATATTCCTCTTTCCATTGCCAAGCATAGTCCAAAAATGCCTCTCGACTAAGATCAGACTTTTTAATGCCTTTTTCTCGCAACATCTTGACCACTTTTGCTTCTGTAGCAATGGAAGCATGATCTGTCCCAGGAACCCAACAAGCATTAAATCCTTGTTGTCTTGCTCTTCTGATAAGAATATCCTGAATGGTGTTATTGAGCATGTGGCCCATGTGAAGTACTCCTGTCACATTTGGAGGAGGGATGACTATACTATAAGCTTTACGTTCGTCTGGTGTTGATTCAAAATACTTTTGATCCAACCAATGTTGGTACCATTTTGATTCTATTTCACTGGGGTCAAATCTTGATGATAACTCACTCATTATTTGTATTTTAATGGTAGAAAGGTTTTCGTACTGTCGGTATTTTCAAAAATAACCAACATGTTGTCGTAGTCGTTTTCTTCCCAAATTTGTTTATAATAATCTTCTCCCAAAATGTAATTGGCTAACACAGGCATGATGTTGTTGTGGCCAACCATAAGCACATTGTGTTGATCCAATGAACTACGGACATTGGCAATTGTCTCTTTGAGGGTTTTGTTGTCATATGGGAAAGTTGGTAAACCCTTGATATCGCACAAACTATCCACTGTATAAAGCGTACGAGTGGTAAATGTGCTATAAACTGCATCTAGTCTATAACCTCTGAAAATATCTGCTAAGCGTACACTTCTGGCCAATCCTTCTTCTGATAAACCCGGGTCAGCAGAGACAACACTGGTATCCCTTTCTGCGTGCCTGATCAGGACAAATGTTTTATTGTATTTTTTTTCATCGATGGGATACTTTGTTCCATCTTCGAATAATATGGTGTTTTTTTCAATTTTTTGCACATATTTATCAACAAAAGGAGCAGTTGATATTTGCGGTTTCTCATTCTCTTTACAGGCGACCAATGCCACAATGAAGAGTAGAAAATACATTCCTGTTTTTACTTGCATAGCCAATAAACTTGTTCTATTTTTTAAATATGGCTGCAAAGTTAACAATGGTTGGGAAGTAATTTAGCAACAATAAAAATATCTCTATTCAATTTGATGGAAAAAAGTTGAAAGACAATAGTCTCTTGAAGGAAGTTGAGCACTAGTTTTATTGGCAGGATTTTCAATCTTCAGAGTCATTTTTACTATTCACTTAAATCCAATGACACTTAGGAATAGCTATTCACAAGAACTTCTTTTGAATGAATAAATAATTATACTATTCGCTTGGGGTAGGATTAGTTATTCCAAAACTTAGGCCAAAAAGTTATTTTGTATAAAATACTGTTTATCAACTATTTAAAATAAATTTTAACCACCCTCTTGGTGTGGCGATGGCACGACCTTATCCTTTTACTTTTGGACTTTTAAATTTCATTCAAAATCAAAAATCATCATGTACAAAAATTTATTATTAATTCTGACTATGCTTTGCTTTAGTCAGCTAGCCTCTGCCCAATTGGGAGGGCTGAAAGATAAAATGAAAAAGAAAGCAGACGACAAAAAGGAGGACGTTATTGAAGACACTAAAAATAATGCTGAATCCAATTCACCCCTTTCGCCAAACCCTGCTAACCTCCCAACCAATGACAAACAAAATGGACAACCATCTGCAGAAAAGTCCAATTCCGCAAATAGAGTGAAAAATTCCAACGCTGCTGAAAGCCAATCTCGTTCTGGTGAAAAAAGCAAAAAGGTAAACGTCGATCTAGATATGGAGGCGCTTCCTTATAAACCTTCAATCGTTTGGCAGTCTTTATTGGCTGGCCCCTATTATAATCCCGTAAATGGTGAATTTAAATTTACCAGTTTGGAAGCTACCTTTTTGCCAACAAAGAAAAAGGACGGTTCAGAATTTAAATACCGTTCCTATGAAAATCCCAATCCACCAATATGGATGGATCTAATAGCCAAGAATACAGGAGAAGTTGTTGGTACTTTATTTTATGAAGCTGATTTGCAAAGTCCCCCTTTCGCAAATGTCGAATTGCTTGTCACCATACCAGGTCATCGATCATTGACCATTACAAAGAGCGGATCTTATGAGGCTAAGTTTTTCGTTGGTGGTCAACATTTTTATACTTTTCCTTTTAATATTATCGAAAAAGTCAATGCTGATCCTTACAGTCCTGTGCCTAAGATGTTGTTTATGGAAGGCGCCTGGCCATCTTGGGGTTATTTTGAATTAGGAGATAAGGATGCACTTATTTGGAATTTTTTCTATAGTTACCAAACTACAGAAATACCCAATACTTCCCGATGGGACATTGTAAAATTATATCAATACAAAATGCAAATAAGAAAAGGTGCAACTATTGTAGGCATATACAACCAGGCTATTGGAAACGGTGAAAATGAACTAACTGATTTAAGACCAGATAACGGTAGATGGAAAACATTCAGCAATGTCATATTCAAACATCCAAAAGGCAAAGATAAAGTAAATCTTTATTTGTCTGATTTGGCAGATGGCAACTATACTGCAGACATGGAATTTTTCTTAGAAAATAAAAAAGTAGAAACTAAATCATTTGGTTTCACCATTGCTGGAGGTAAAATAAAAGCAGACCCAAAGGCAGATAGAAGCTTACCGAACGAACCAACTACCTTCATAGAACAAGGTAAAAAGATGTTTTTTGTTTCTTTAAAAAAAT
Organism: Bacteroidota bacterium; assembly: GCA_029567325.1. GTDB lineage: Bacteria > Bacteroidota > Bacteroidia > Chitinophagales > Saprospiraceae > JADKBO01. The sequence goes on from JAKQLF010000221.1 coordinate 23,487, forward strand.
AAATCCCCCGGTTGCTTTAACTCCAGAAAACCAGTATATCGTTTTTCATACTACAACAAAGCCCGATAGCGTAACTTCTATTCGGGCTTTGTTACTTTCAAATGCTTGGAAGTAATTTTAAATATTCATTTAGGCGATAGATGAAAGAAGAGAGACGAAGGTTCAATTTAGCCCTAATCCCGAACTTTGAAAAAATAAATGGCAATAATAATGAATTGCAAACAGACAGTATTTTAAAACTAAAGGCAGCTTTTTTTCATACCTATGGCTCCAGGAACATTCCTTTTTCCTTACGTCTTTTTTTCTTCAAAACTTTTGTACTTTAATTTGTCTAATTAAGCTTTTGAAATTTTACTGTAAATGGGCATTTGGTTATGTAAACCAGACAAACCATGAGAATGAACAAGTTAATTATTTAAATGTATTTTTTCTCGGAAGCTAAAGAAATGGCATCTTCTCTATTGTTGACCTCCAGTTTTTCATAAATGTTTTTGATGTGAAATTTGATGGTATTTCGACTGATGTTTAAGGTTTCACCAATACTTTTATAACTTTTCCCTTGCGCTAATAAAGTAATTACTTCTGTTTCTCGATCAGATAAAATAGAGTTTGCCGCTTTTTGAAAAGACGAAACAACCATTCTTGCTATACTGATACTCATAGGAGCACCTCCGTCCAACAACTCTTGGATACTTTCGATCAATATTTTGGAAGTGGTGTTTTTGGTGAGGTATCCACTGGCACCAGCGCAAAGAGCGTTGAAAACCATTTCAGAATTTTCATAAACAGAAACAATCAAAATCAAAGTTTTGGGCATCAACTTTCTGATTTGTTTAGTCCCTTCTACCCCATTCATACCTGGGAGTTCCAAATCCATCAAGACTACATCTGGCTTATCTTTATAAATATTTTTGATGGCATCCTCACAGTTTAAGTATTTTCCAGCCACTCTGAAATTTTCAGAAAAGTTGACAATGGTTGCAAATGCGTCATTGAGTTGTGGATTGTCTTCTATGATTACTATTCTGTGCAAGTTGTTATTCTTATAATGCGTAAAATTAAAAAATTAGCTCGGTATCTTGCCTACACCATAGGGATAGTTGACTTTGGCATAAACAAGGTCAAGCAAAATTCAAATCCGCCTTGTTCTAGGTTTGAAAATGAAGTTTTTCCATTTATTTTTATTGCCCTTGCCGATACATTGGCAATGCCATTGTTGCTTTTCAAAGCTTCCTCTGGCAAACCTTTTCCATTGTCTCGAAAAGATATTATTAATGTTTCTCTTTCTTGTTTGATTTCAAAAACGACGTCGGTGGCTTGCGCATGTTTGGCTGCATTAGTCATTATTTCTTTGAATATCAGTACTATTTGACGGCTCCAATGATAGGGTATCTTGATTTGTTGATCATAATTTCTTTTTACATCAAATCTGATTTTCATGTTTTCAAAAAAACTTTCAGCAAAATCGCATAGATATAGGTCAATTTCATACAATTCATTGCTTTCCGTACTCAAAGACCAAATAAAATCTCTGGTATTTTTGTACAAAACATCTGCATCCATTTTTATCTGTTCTAAATTGCGTTTGACTCTTGGCTCCAACATATTTTCTTCTTCGATCAAGAGCTCGCTCATTATGGAAATTCTTGCCATTTTATTTCCAAGATCATCATGAAAATCTTTTGCAATTGTATTTCTGGAATTATTGAGTTCTAATTGGAGCTTTTCCTTCTCAACAATCAAATTACCCAAATATTTATTTCTTTGTTTGAGTTTTTTCACAACGTACAAAGACAAAAAACCAATGAACGCTGTCGATACTAGCAAAATAATTACAAACCCCGATGTCGTTTGATACCAAGGTGCTTTTATTTCGAATGGAAATACTTCTGAACTCAGCCAATTATTGTCAGTCAATCTGGTTTGAAATTTTACACTGTGTTTTCCATATTTTAGATTACAAAATTCAACTTTGCCATTGACCACGTTTTCCCAAGTAGGACCATTATCTAATTGATATTGTGTAACGACTGATGACGGCTTTTCCAATGAAATAGCAAAAATGTTAAAACTGCAATCTTTTTGTTTGATGTGAAACTGTGGAAAAGTAGAAGTTTTTAGATTTTGAATGTCTACAATATTTACACCGTTGTTGGTAGCAGCCCATAATTTTCCATTATCATCCAAGCAAACAGATTTTACATAATCATTGAGTAATCCAGAGGACTTGCCTAGTTTAAAGACCCCGCTATCATTCAATCTATAAAGACCTTGTTGACTAGCTACCCATACATCACCATTTTCTGGAATGACCATGTCATTTACGGAAATAATTTCATCTGGCCTTTCAAAAGCAATTCTTTCCCACTTGCCATTTTCATACATCATCAAACATCTGTCTGTAGCAATGTATAGCTTATTTTCATGGTTTAAAAGTTTGGTGATTTTATTACTACACATCACCTTGTCAAAAGGTACTGTTTCTACAACCGCTTTCTTACTTACGGAAATTTTATAGATGGCAAATAGATCTGCAATCCAAAACAGGTCTGCATTGATTTTGGCAAGAGATTTTATTTGAATGCCATTTTGCAAGTAGATTTTATTAGTATCTTTATTTAAAGTAATGAATTGATGAAAATTATTTACTTCACCAATGTTCTCAAGAAGACTATTTTCATAGGGTTTAAATATGTATTTATTTTCAGAGCTTTTTTGAGGAGCGTCAAAACAAAATAGATAATTTCCATAATTATCTGACTTTAGCTCACGACAGGTATTATCAATGGCTTGCGGAAGAACTTGTCCACCTCGATACTCATAGACATAGTCTCTAGCCAAAAGAATCATGGAACCAGATTTGCTTTTTGTCATGCCATAAATATTGGGGTCCAGGAATTGCTCAGTTCCCATATAACTGATCAATTCTTTTTTGAGCATCAATTGGAATAGGCCATCACCGTAACTAGATATCCAGATATTCTGATCATTGTCTATCAATATATCTGATAAAGAATTCCGAATATTACAGTATTGCTTCAGGTCAATTAAATTTCCATCATCATAAAAATACCCATATTTATTGCCATTGGCATCAATAGTTATAATCACATATCTATTTTCAGTAATGAATGCTAATTTTGTAATCGCATTACCTTGAAGGGGCAACTTTTTTTGCTCAATGATTTTCTTATTTTTTAAAAGGTAAAGCGTGTCACTGACAGCAACGTAGACTTTGTCTTGATAAGAAGTGACTAATGAAACGTATTGCTCTTTTGCAAAATCAAACTCAGGATTCTGCTCTAGATCTAGATTTTTGCCTCTGGGCAATCTATAGATACCCGGCAATGGCGTAGTTTTCAATACAGTCTTTTTGGGGTCATTAAAAACATAAAAGACGTCTCCCATGACAGCACCAGAAAACCTATAATAATCTTCAACATGACCTAGTTTTCCGGAATTGTCAAAAGATTTCAATTGAAGCCTTCCTCCAGCAGCTTTCACAATCGTATAATGCTCCGGTTCACAAGTAGACTTTTGAATATCGGTTTTGTGTAAGACATAATCTGGCGCACTTATAAGCAAATTTTGAGCGTAAAATATATTTTTTAGCTTCACCAAGTATTGGTCAGCGCATCGTTCTACTTTCAATTCATCTAGATCCAATACTTGTGATCCGCCTCCCCAAGTGGCTATTCCCATCTTAAATCCAGGTATATTACATAAGCCGATCACATAATTTGAATAGAGACCATCGTAGGAGGTAATTTGAATAAATTTATTGCCATCAAAGCAGTCCAATCCATCGTCTGTCCCTATCCACAATCTTCCCAAACTGTCTTGCAACATTTGGTAGGTTATGTCATGCGATAAGCCCTCTGAAGTCGTAAACCTTCTATATTTATATTGAGCCGAAACTGGCATACAAAACTGTGTAAAACCATAAATGAAGATGATATGCCACAGTACCTTTTTAAACATTCTAATAACTAAATTTTATAAAAAGCTAAGATACAGATTCATCATTCTACAGACCTTTTATTCTTAAAAAATATGACCAAATGGTGGCTTATTCAAGATTTGATTCATGCTCAAGCCTAAAGTTAACTATTTAGCGCCCAGCAATATCTGTTTGGATAATTCTTCTTTCGCAGGTTCTGCTTAACCCCAAACTTTGAAATAATAAAATGGAATAAATAAACTACATGCTGTATCAATAATAAGATACAAATGAAAAATGAGAAAAAAATGGTGTTTGCTCCTAAAATGGTATCTCTATCTGTTTCCAATTACTTGCTAAAATGGCTTTTCTCTCATCTTTTTTCTTTTGTATTTTTTCTTAGTAACTAATATTTTGGAATAAAATCGATAAAAATATATCTTGCATGCAAATCAACCAACATGCTCAAGTCAATTCTCACTTTGATTATTCCCTTTATTTCCATTTTTTGTTTTGGTCAAAATCAAAAATACCTTCATTGTGGCAAGATGATCGATGTTGAATCCAAAAAAGTGTTGGAAAAAATGACCATCATAGTTGAGGACAACCTCATTAAATCAATCGTTTCAGGATATTCTACCCCACCAAAAGAGGCTACAGTTATTGATCTCAAAAATAAAACAGTTCTTCCTGGTCTCATGGATATGCACATCCACATTGAGGGAGAAAGCAGCCCTAAAGCTTACGAAGACAGGTTTAGAAATAATGAAGCTGATGTAGCCTTAAAAGCCACAACTTATTGCGAAAAAACTTTGATGGCTGGCTTTACAACTGTGAGGGACTTGGGTGGATCCGGAATAAATGTAAGTTTGAGAAATGCCATAAATGCAGGTTACATCAAAGGACCAAGGATTTATACTTCAGAAAAGTCAATTGCAACGACAGGCGGTCACGCAGATCCGACAAATGGTGTAAAGGATGATTATAAAGGCGATCCCGGTCCTAAAGAAGGTGTGATCAATGGGCCTGAAGAAGCTGCAAAAGCCGTTCGCCAACGTTATAAAAATGGTGCTGATGTGATCAAAATTACTTCAACAGGTGGTGTTTTGAGTGTTGCCGCAGATGGATCTGGCCCGCAATTTACAATTGAAGAAATCGAAGCAGTAGTCAAAACTGCAAATGACTACAATATGGTCACAGCTGCTCATGCCCATGGAGCAGAAGGAATGAGGCGTGCAGTAATCGGCGGCATTCACAGTATAGAACATGGGACTTTTATGACTCAAGAGGTCATGGACATGATGAAAGAAAAAGGAACCTATTATGTGCCAACCATCACAGCTGGCAAATTTGTTGTCGAGAAGGCTAAGATACCTGGTTTTTACCCAGCCATCATTGTTCCAAAGGCTCTTAAGGTTGGTCCGCAAATTCAAGAAACTTTTGCAAAAGCGTATAAAGCAGGTGTGAAAATTGCTTTTGGCACTGACTCTGGTGTGAGTTACCACGGTAAAAATGCAGATGAATTTGTTTATATGTGTGAGGCTGGTATGACTCCTTGGGATGCCATACTTTGCGCTACAGTGAATACGGCCGATTTGTTGCGAATTACCGATAAACTAGGCAGCATCAAAATAGGTAAGATTGCAGATATAGTAGCTGTCGATGACAATCCCTTGGACAACATTTCAACTTTACAAAATGTGAAGTTTGTAATGAAAGAAGGTGAGGTTTATAAAATGGTTGAGTAATGTCAATCACCAGTCAAATTAGCAAACTATTATTGAAAATTTGGGGATTTAAAATTACTGGTATCGATCCAGAAATTTACCCAAAAAAAATATATGCCATCATTCCACATACATCAAACTGGGATTTTATTTTAGGTATTTTAATCAGAAGTGCCATGCAACTCAAACTGCAGTTTCTTGCAAAAGACAGTTTGTTCAAGCCAGTTTATGGTTGGATTTTCCGTGGACTTGGAGGCATACCCGTTGATCGCAGCAAAAGTCACAATTTTGTAGAAGCTACCTTGGAAGTAATAGAAAGTAGAGATCAAATTGCCCTTGCACTAGCTCCTGAAGGAACCAGAAAAAAAGTAACCAAACTCAAATCCGGTTTCTACTGGTTGGCTAAAAAAGCAAACATTCCACTCATTTTGGTAAAGTTTGACTATGGAAATAAGGTAGTTGATTTTGCACCACCATTTGAATTTACTGAAAATATGGAGCATGACATAGAGCGTATAAAACTCCATTTTAAAGAAGTGGAAGGAAAAAATAAAGCAAATTCTTTTACCTAATTATAATTTTATCTAATTCTTTTAATAGTTTGCAGGTCTTTGCAATAACCAACATTTCAATGAAAAAGTCAACCAAACTCATTTTGCCATTTTTACTATTTGGCAACTTCATCTTTGCTCAAATTCTTTATGTCAAGTTTGATGCTGTAGGTACAGGAAATGGCTCATCGTGGGCCAATGCTTACATCAACATCCAAGATGCGATAAATACTGCCACTTCGGGAACTCAAATCTGGGTATCTCAAGGTACCTATAAACCAACCAAGGATCCATTTGGTGCAAGTTCAAATATGAAAACCTTGACCTTTTATCTTAAAAATGGTGTGGCTTTATACGGTGGGTTTGACGGCACAGAAATGTCCCTAGCAGAAAGAACATTGGACAATCCTACCATTTTAAGTGGTCAATTAGGCGCTAATAATGCAAGTAAAGTAAACCATGTTGTACTTTCAGTTCACGACAATGCCAATACAATATTGGATGGATTTATTGTAGAAAACGCTTATTGCAATGGTCTTTTTGGAATCACTGTTGAAGGTGTAGCAATCAATGCAACAATGGGAGCAGGAATTGCAGCGTATAATTCTTCTATGATCATCAGAAATACGATAGTGAGAAATAATGAAGCTAGTGTAGGCGGCGGAATATTTACTGAAAATTCAAACACCACCATTTTAAACAGTCAAATCAGCAATAATTCCGGAATTGATGGCGGGGGCATCACTTATGTAAACTCTGGCGGAACAATAAGAAATTCTAGGATCAATAACAATTCAGGTGGCGATGGTGGTGCCATGTGTATTGCTGCAAATTCAAACCCTGTTTTTACAAATTGCGATATTTATTCCAATAGTGGTTATGGCGATGGTGGTGCCATATACAGCGATTTCGGTAATCCAACTTTTGTCAATTGTAGTTTTTCTGGAAATACCTCAAGCGGTAGTGGAGGTACTTTGTATTCAAATGGCGGGACCTCTACTGCCATTTTTAGAAATTGTATCATTTGGGGGAATGTGAGCAGTGATCCTTTCTCAATCATAAAATCCAATGGGAATAATTTAAGTGTTACTTATTCCATCGTGCAAGGGCCTTCTATTTATCCAGGCACAGGAAACAGCAATGCAGATCCCCAATTTGTTGCTGGTCCCTCAAATCTTCATTTAATGCCCATCTCACCTGCAATTGATGCTGGATTAAGTTCTGGAGCGCCAGCAGATGATATTGATGGCAACACAAGACCACAAGGTTCTGGAATTGATATGGGTGCTCATGAATTTATACTTCCCAGTATGCTTGTCTTTGAAGGGCCAGGTCAACTTTGGTCTACTCACAGCAATTGGAATATGGGCTTTTGTCCGCCTGCCAACTTTTCAGGAACCATCATGATTGATGCAAATTGCACGGTGCCAACTGGTTCAATGTCGCAATTACACAGCGGTGTCGAACTAAAAATTATGACTGGTGCAGTATTAACCGTAGAGTAAATTCTCTTCGATTTTATAAGATAAAGCTTTCCTTAGTCCTGACAACTTAGAATTTGAGTGGTTTTCTCATATTCCAAAATACTAGGCATATTCAATTATCTGAAAAATTGTCATACATCTATCTACCCATTCTGTCAATGATGTCAAAATATGGCAGTAAAAACATGTTAAAAAGTCAAAACTAAGCCTTGGCATATTCATTGCTCAGGATATTGAGTATTACAAAAATCAAATATTAACATAATGGGAAAAATAATAGGTATAGACTTAGGGACAACCAACTCGTGCGTTGCAGTAATGGAAGGAAATGATCCTGTCGTTATTCCAAATGAGGAAGGAAGAAGAACTACACCTTCTGTTGTTGCATTTCTTGACAACGGTGAAAGAAAAATTGGTGACCCTGCAAAAAGACAAGCTATCACAAACCCGACTCGTACAATCGCATCAATCAAGCGATTTATGGGTTCACGTTTCAGCGAATTAACAAAAGAAGCTTCGAGGGTTGCGTATAAAACAGCAAAAGGAGATAATGATACCATCAAAGTAGATATTGATGGAAGATTTTATACACCACAAGAAATCTCAGCTATGACTCTTCAAAAAATGAAGAAGACTGCCGAAGATTATCTTGGTCACGAGGTTACAGAGGCAGTTATTACTGTTCCTGCTTATTTCAATGATTCACAAAGACAATCTACTAAAGAGGCAGGTGAAATTGCAGGTTTGAAGGTTTTGAGAATCATCAATGAGCCAACCGCAGCTGCACTTGGCT
>JAKQLF010000231.1 GCA_029567325.1 Bacteroidota bacterium
GGCATTGGATTGGGGAAAGGGGTTGCGCTGGGGTTTGGGGTGGTATCAACTTTAAAAACTAATACTCTTGAAGATTATGACACGAGAAATGATCTATCTGGCGGGCTTGTTGCATGATATTGGGAAGTTTTGGCAAAGGGCGGAAAATCATGTGCCAAGTGCTTCCCAAGTTCTTGAACCTAGCATAAAAATGCTACAAGACCAAATATGTCCACTTGCGAATGGAAAATATACCCATGAACATTTGTTGTGGACTGCCCAATTTATTTCAAACCACAAACATTTTTATACCCATTTATTGGGTCCAGAACAGTTTGACACGTTTTGGAAAACACTAACCCAAGTTCACCGAACGAAGGATGAAGTATTGCCTTTGATTTTGCAAAAAGCTATTCATTTGGCGGCTGGGAATGATTTGACAACTCATTATCATGCAATAAACACTACTCAAAGTACGAATGGCAGGCTCAAACCAATACTGGCAGGTTTACTGAGTAACGATAAAGAAAATACGTTTGAATTTCCAATTGTGAAACTCAAATTGGATGAGTCGTTTTTCCCGAAATCAAAGACCTCTTTTAGTGCATCAAATGAACCATTGGAATACCAATCCTTATGGAATGAATATGATGTCGCTATCAAAAATTTACATCAACGGCATTTTCCAAGTGTCACCATTTACGCGGAAAATTTGCTGTTTTTACTACAGCGTTATACGGTCACAACACCTTTTGATCAGGCAGTTCTTCCCGATGTGTCTTTGTTTGATCATCTGAAATCAACAGCAGCTTTTGCGGTTTGTCTTCATGATTATTTGGACGAGCAGAAGAAGAGCATGCTGGATTTAACTGATCAAGATGTACCTTTCTTATTGGTAGGAGGCGACCTTTCAGGCATTCAAAGCTATATCTACGACATTGTTTCTGCAAATGCGGCAAAAAACCTAAAAGGTCGGTCGTTTTATTTGCAGTTGCTTTGTGATAACATAGTCCAACTTTTACTCAAGGAGCTTGCACTGCCCGCTGGCTGCATTATTTATACTTCTGGCGGGAGTTTTTATGTGTTGGCTCCAAATACGGAAGTGGTTAGAAATAAACTGTATACATTCAAAAATACCATCAGCACTAAACTTTATCACACGCATAAAACCCAATTGTATCTGAGTCTTGGGTATATCCCTTTCAAGGAAGAGATGGTATCCACAAGAAAAATAGATGAGGTATGGCGATCGTTGGGCGAAGAACTGAATAAAGGCAAACGTCAAAAATTCAAAAACATCATCACTACTTATTTTGATGACTTCTTTAATCCAATTGAAGTAGGTGGCCAACAGGCTAGAGATGC
>JAKQLF010000236.1 GCA_029567325.1 Bacteroidota bacterium
TCGTTTATTTCATCGCTTGGTTTCTACCTGGTATTACGGTCGATTCTTACATGAGTGCCATTTGGGTAGCCTTATTTATTTCTATCGTCAACATAACGATCAAACCATTTTTGGAATTAATAACATTCCCTCTCACGATTCTTACATTAGGAATATCGCTATTGATTATCAACACATTGCTCATTCTATTTGTGGATTACATGATCAATGGTTTCCACGTTTCTTCCTTTTTCTGGGCATTGATATTTGCGGTCTTGGTTTCTGTTTTTGGAACCAGTATCAACATATTTGGAGGTGAAAAAGACGAAGATTAAGGTACTTCCTTGCTTCTGATGTGTTGAAAATCAGCTCAATCTTTGTCAGATATCCAAAAGTCAAACACAAACAGGGTATAGTTTGTGACATTTTTTGACATAAACAGGGTATAGTTTGTGACAATTTTTGTTACAAACAGGGTATAGTTTGTGACAAATGTCTACCTTTGCAATAATCAATCCAAGATAATATGCTGAAAAGGAAGACATTAAAGATGTTATTTGACTGGAAAGCTCAAGATCAGAAAAAGCCATTGATCATCCGTGGGCCACGTCAAGTTGGTAAGTCTACATTAGTGAATGAATTGGGCAAATCATACAAAAATTTTGTAATACTTAATTTGGAAAGATCGGCGCATGCAAAGTTTTTCACAGAATATGGTGATGATGTAAAGCAAATAATCAATGTCATAGAGTTGGAGTTTAATGTTGATTTATTAAAAGGAGACGCCTTACTTTTTATTGATGAAATTCAAGAGGTTCCATCAGCCATATCATTGCTTAGATATTTTCACGAAGATACTTCCTCATTGGATGTAATCGCAGCTGGTTCATTATTGGAGTTTGCCATGGATGATGTACCTTCTTTTCCTGTTGGCAGGGTCCAGCAAATACCCCTTTATCCGCTTGATTTCGAAGAATTTCTTACTGCCATAAATGAAGATAAAGCATTAGCATTGTATAATACCATTCCGATCCCTGAATATGCACATCCAAAGCTTTTAATGCTATTTCAAGAATATACGCTGATCGGTGGAATGCCAGAAATCGTCTCTGCTTATGTCAATAACGGAAAACAATTGAATCAATTAAATAAAATCTATTCATCGATTTGGGATAACTATAGGGATGATGTAGAAAAATATGGTAATAACAACAATGAGAAGAAAGTATTAAATCATGTAATAAGCACCGCACCGAACATAAGAGATCGAATAACTTTTAACGGATTTGGGGCATCTAATTATGGTTCAAGGGAAGTATCAGAAGCTTTCAGAAAATTACAAAAGGCAGGACTTATTAAACTGATATACCCCACTACCGATCTCGTTGCACCCATAATTGCGAATCTAAAACGCAAACCAAAAATCCAGTTTTTAGATACGGGTTTATTGAATTATGCTAGTAATATCCAGTTGGAAATAATGGCGGTCAAAGATTTAAACAATCTTTATAGAGGTTACATCATCAATCATGTCATTTTTCAAGAGCTGATTGCTATGTCTGATAGATTATACGATGTTCCTTTTTTCTGGACACGTGAAAGCACAACGGCAAATGCAGAAGTTGACGCAGTCGTACAATTTCAAAATTTTGTGATTCCTATTGAAATAAAGTCTGGACCAAAAGGTAGTCTCAAATCACTTCATGAATTTATAGAACGATGTGACCATATTTATGCTTTTAGACTATTAGCCAACACATTTTCCATAGAAAAATCAGCGACCAGATCTGGCAAAGAATTTATACTGGCAAACTTACCATATTACAGCATTGGCAAAATACATGAATGGATAAACTACGTAATTCAAAACCAAAAGCTTTTGCCAAATGCATGAGAATAGGTTTCAATTCACGCAACATATCAAAATAGCTTTCCATTTACCATACCATTTAATAAAATGATATCTTAGTAACAAATTAGAGGATTTCGCTTTATTTATTGTTTCGCCCAAAATTCAAATCAATGACACGTCAATTAGTCTTTTTAGCGCTTTTCATTTCTTTCAACCTATTGTCTCAAAAAAATGCCCTTAAAGTTGGTATTGTTGGCCTCACCCATACACATGTTCATGGTATTTTCAACAGTGAAAAAAGGGGTGAAATCAAAATAGTTGGTATTGTAGAACCAAATAAAGAAGTTGCATTGGCATATACGTCGCAATACAAAATGCCGATGAGTATGGTTTATAATACCATGGATGAAATGATATCCGCTGTTCATCCAGAGGCTGTTTCTGCTTTCGGCAACATTTATGATCACCTGGCTGTCGTACAAAAATGCGCTCCATTGGGTATTCATGTCATGGTAGAAAAGCCCCTCGCAGTAAGTCTGGACCATGCTAAAAAGATGGAAGCGTTGGCCAATAAACATCAAATAGTGTTACTGACCAATTATGAAACCACCTGGTACCCAACCAATCACGAAGCACAAGCATTATTGGTTCAAGGAATAGTGGGTGATTTGAGGAAAGTGGTTGTCAGAGATGGCCACAGAGGACCCAAACACATCGTCCAAAATAAAGAATTCTTTGAGTGGTTGGTGGATCCTGTAAAAAATGGCGGAGGCGCTTTGCCTGATTTTGGCTGTTATGGCGCAAATCTGGCAACTTGGTTGAATAAAGGTGAAAAACCAATTTCTGTTACTGCTGTCACACAACAATTACAAAAAGAAAATCATCCAAATGTGGAAGATGAGGTAACCATTATTTTAAACTACAAAAATTCTAATGCCATCATACAACCTTCATGGAACTGGCCTATTGGTAGAAAAGATATGGAAATATACGGAACTACGGGCGTCATCTATGCGGATAATCGACATGATTTGAGGATAAGAATGGCTGAAGGTTACGACGGCTACAAAGAGCAAGTGATGAAATTGAAAGAAAGACCTGCACCGTATGATGACCCTTTTGCACTTTTTACCGCAGTGATCAGAAAAGAGGTTGTGCTTGACCCTTTTGACTTATCTGGACTTTCCAACAATATGATGGTCGTAGAAATTCTGGAAGCAGCCAAAAAAAGTGCCAAGCAAAATAAAACAATATTCCTGAAAAAATAATCCCAAGAATTATCCGCCCAATTTTACGGTAACAAGGAGCTGTCCAAAATGCCTCGTTGTGTGCTCTGCTGCATGAAACAATAATCCAATCTGTGTTGAAGGCATTTTTTTTCTTCCAACAAGTCTTTCTTCAACCAAGGTTTCTGGATGTATGGTTTTCAATAAACTTATGGCTTGATCAATCTGCTTATTCACATTCATCAGCAAGTCGTCCAATTTGATGTTTGGATTGTAAACTCCTTCATTTCTCAAATACAATAGTTGTTCGTTGGATAATTCCTTTCCGTTTGCATAGGTAAATAATCTGTCAATTACACCCGTGATGTGTTGCAAATGAAATGCAGCTGAAGCTATGCCATTTGGTTTTTTCCAAAGATTGTCTGCTTTATTGGATTGAAACAAGTCATTAATTTCATATTGAACCTGAAGTAATGCGTGCGCAACAGGTTGAAGAAGTCCGGTAATTCCTTCTACAGGCCCTCGAAGCCAATATTCTATTGGTTTTTCCATGTTTCAATTATTATAAATCCCTGACATCAAAATGTTGGAAGTGGCCATTTAACTCTGCCCTTTTTCTCAATCTTTCCATTTCCAATACTTGTGGAATAAAATGATCCAAATGTTTGAGCATGAATTCAGCCCTCAGTTTTTCATTGGTAAACATCATAAATTCCAATTCCTGATCAATAGAAAATCCAACTTTATGCGCAATTTGGTGTGTTCTGAATTCCATTGCACCCTTGAGGGTTATATTCTCTATATTCATTGTCTCATACAAATACAATAAATTTTTAATAATTCTGCCATTTAATTCAATGTCAAAATTATCAAAATATGGCAGTGTTTCAATCTCTGCACCAGGATACAATCTGCCAGGTCTCACAGGAAAAAAATCAAGAATCTTTACCACATTGAGTGCTTGGAGCTTCACATCCATTTTTCCGTCTTCATACTTATGGGTAATCTCTGACAGTTTTACTTCAGTAGCATACAATAAATCCTTGCCTTCAAAATACGGGAGCATTCCAAAATGAATATCATTGGCATCGGCCTCGTGTATGAGCTGTTTATATCTTGGTTCGAATATATGCAGATTGACCATTTCTCCAGGAAATACAACCATACTGATCGGAAACATGGGCATAATCATGTCAAACAGATTTTGTACTTATTTACCATGTTTTATGATAGGCTGTAAGTTTACATATCTCCACGACTGTATCCACAGCTTTTTGCATATCCTGAACACTTACCCACTCATGTTTGGAATGAATGGCTTGTTGACCTGCAAACAAATTTGGGCAAGGTTTACCCATGTGAGAAAGCCCTGCTCCATCTGTACCTCCTCTGATAGAATGAACCAAACTCTCAATCCCCAAATTTTCCATTGCTCTTTTTGCTATCTCAATAACGCAAGGATGTTGATCCAATACATCCTTCATATTTCTGTATTGTTTTCTGGTTTCTAATTTGAATGAACTTTGTGGATAGTTTTTAATGACTGAGTTTGCAACGGCTTCTAAAGTTGCAGCATGTTGCTTTAGTTTTTCTGTCTCAAAATCGCGGAGGATAAAATCAATTTGTGCAGATTCCAAAGAGCCTGTCACCTTAGTCGGATGGATGAAACCTTCTTTATCTTCAGTTGTTTCGGGGCTCAAACGATCTTTTGGCAAAGCAGAAAGGATGTCTCCTGCTATTTTACTGGCATTTTGCATGACTCCCTTTCCATATGCTGGATGTGTAGCAACACCTGTGATGTAAATGCTCGCCGCATCCGCCGAAAAATTTTCATCTTCCAATGACCCCAATTCTCCCCCATCCAGTGTAAAACCAAAATCTGCATCCAACAAATCTAAATCTACTTTGGCTATGCCTTTGCCAATTTCTTCATCTGTCGTAATCAACATTCTGACAGGCCCATGCGGTAAATCTGGATTGTTGACCATTTGCCAGAAGGCATCAAATATGATGGCCACCCCTGCTTTGTCATCTGCACCTAGTAATGTTTTACCACTAGCCGAAATGATATCATGTCCCATTTTATTTAATAATGCGGGGTATTTTGTGGTTGAAATTATTTGAGTCTCATCATCTGGAAGTATCAGATCTTTGCCATCATAGTTGCTGTGCACAATGGGTTTTACGTCGGTACCACTACAATCAGGCGCTGTATCAATGTGGGCACAGAAGAAAACTTTCTTAGTAACTCCTGGTACATTCGCATCCAAATAAGCATAAATGTATCCCGCATCATTTGTTTTATAAGGAATTTTCATTTCCTCCAATTCTGCGACCAACAATGTTGTCAGATTTTTTTGTTTGATTGTTGAAGGAACAGTTTCACTGTATGGGTCAGCTTGCGTGTCCACTTGGACGTATTTCAAAAATCGATCTTTGACCGTGTATATCATTTGTTAGTAGTTTAATATTCCAAAAATAAGAAAGCTCTTTTCATTGGGTAGCATAGAGAAACATATTTCTATGGTTTTATGGGAATCTTTGAAGAAAGTTGTGAATATGAAACTTTGTTTTTAGCATAGGTATGTGCTATGATCAGAACAACTTTCATTACATATAATTCAAACAGTTTTAACGTATTACTTATTTTCCAATGGCAAAGAATTGGATATAAAAGCCAGATATTTGCCATCAGGGCTCCATGCTGGCGAATTAAAACTTCCCTCCCCTCCATATAGATAAGCGACTACTTTCGGCGCACCTCCTGAAATAGGCATGATCCTCAATGCGACATTTTTACAATATGGCCTTTCTGAAGATTCTACTTGGTATGGGTAAGTCAAAAAAGCCAACCACTTATTATCTGGCGAGGGATGTGGAAACCAATTGTTACCACTTCCAAAAGTAAGTTGCTCTTGGTCTTTGCCATCTGCCCTCATTCTATAAATTTGCATGGTACCACTGACATTGCTGTTATAGTAAATGTACCTGCCATCCGGCGAATATTCAGAGCCATCTGCATGACCTCTGGTATGAAAAGTCAATTGTGTTGCCTTGCTTCCGGAAATAGATTTCTTAAAAATATTCAAAAAAGTACTTTTTCCGGGTATTTGTGCGCTGTAAACCACTTCCCTACCATCAGGACTCCATCCATGTATATTTGCTTGATCAATCTCCAATATCGTTTTTGGTTCTCCACCGTCTAATGGTATGTAAAATATTCCGGCCTGACCTTTTGCCAATGTATCTGGTTTTGTTGAAATACCAAGGGATCGCCCATCTGACGAAACTAAATGATTGGTAATGCAGATATCTTTTTTTCCAGTTTTAATCCATTTGGGTAAACTACCCTCCCTTTGAATGGAATAGAGCTTTCCAGCTTTATTAAATATGATGCGCTTACTATCTCGTGTCCAAGTCGGAGCTTCGATATTGGTCGTATCTTCATAGACGATCTTACGAATGCCATCATTGATGCTCATGACTTCCAATTTACTTCCCAGTTTCAATCCATCTATAAGATCATGGTCACGTTTAGTTTTTACAATCCTCACGTTCCAAGCAATGCCTTCCTCAATAGCGGTTGAATCGTGACTACAAATAAAAATACCTGCAAGGACTTGGTCACCAAGTTTGGGTTCTTTTGTACGTCCAATTTCTTGTAATGGTTCACCAGGATTGGCAATGCTCATAATGTATTCATCACCAGAGCGCTCAAGTTGGAGGATCTCTACATCGCTTTTGGGGGAGAAGATTTCATCTTCCGGGTCTCGCATGTAAGCACCTCTCAAGGCCCGCCACTGCATGACTGTAAGACCATCACCGTGAACGGTTGCAGTAACATGTGCAGCATCTGCTTCTTGATTGGACCTGATCATCCAACCTATTTTCCGATGCGGATTGACTCCCTTTCCCATCAATTTAAAATTGGCTGTGAGGATGAAATCACCTGAAATCTCTTTGAATGCATATTGGAATTCATCCCTGTTGAACCAGATATTATATCCTGATCCTTTTAAATAATACGATGACTCCAAGGGCAAATAAGTAGTTTCACCCTTTTGCTTTGGTTTCCCAATATCCAGACTCTTATCAAAAATTCCTATTGAGCCTTGACTATACATGGCAATAACCACCATGGTCATCATCATCGTTGGTAATAAAACGGTTCGCATATTCATTGGTTTTGCGGCTGACTATAATTTCTTCAAAATTTGGGACCTACATAAGTGGACTTCATGATAGCCCACAACTTCATAAATATAATTTACAATTTACTTTGTAGCTCTTTCTGGAAAATAAAAATCTTTGTATCCCAATCCTGCTTGATCAATTACATCCAGAAAGTATTGAGATGCCTCCACTTCTTCCAAACTGGAAATCCCGCTGAAAGAAAATTTACATCCTTTCGCTTTTGCAGATTTGATAGTTTTGATTGAAGGAGTTTTCCGCACATTGTCGATTTCTATTGCTACTCCATTTTTACCAGCAGCATCTAAAAGTACCAGCAATTTGCTTTCAGGTACTGAATCTTGCAATGATAGGATATTTACTTTTTTATTGTTTAGCTTTTCAATAATTTGAGCATCTCCAGCGCTTGCTATGGTATAGGTGTTTGAAGCACTCTCTGTAGGAACATCTACAGATTGCCCTAATACGATTGGTTTTGTTTTGTACAAATCTGCCGCCAAGGCTTTATCTGCTTCGTTGGGAATAAATCCGACGTTGATTCCAGTAACAAAGCCGTTACTGATTCTATCTTCTATATCTTCTTGATCGATATATTTTGGATTGAGGTCTGCAAAACCAAAATGACCTTCTGTAGCAAATTTCATCATTCTTTCGTGCCAAGGTCCTAAGGGTCTTATTTTTATCATCTTAGGATCCAATGCTAGTCTTCTTACTTTGATACTTTTGTATTCTACCTTGCTGTTTGGATCATGACATTGTATGGCAAATGTGCCCTTTCCAAAAGACTGTTTTCTATTGGGATCGAATAATTGCAGGTATGAGACGCTTTGAACATCATTCACCCAAACCTCAGCAAAGTCTCCGTTGACAACGATTCTTGTTTCATACCATTCACCGTCTTTAGCCAATGGGAAATAGGCATTTCTTACATTATACAAGCTGCCTGATTTTTTGAGCTCACGATAATCTCCTTCACCTGTATGACTCAAATTTACTTGTACCTCAAATCCTTGCGCAGGCCATCCCTCGTCTTGGTATTTAGTATGAAAAAAAATCCCACTATTGGAACCAGGTGTTGTGCGAACTTCTGCTATTAACTCAAAATGATCAAAACCCTCACCAAGTGCTTCTCCTTCATAAAATAAATGCGATCGTTCACCACTTGCTATCAGAATGCCATCCACAATTTTAAAAGAGGCACTATCCTCATTGTTTTTCCATCCCGTGAAGTCTTTTCCATTGAACAATTCAATCCAGTCACTTCCATCTTCCTCCGGCGCCATTTCCATTTCTGTTTTCTTTTGACCACATCCGTAAACAAAGACAGCCAAAATGATAAAATGCACTAATCTAATAACTTTGAATTTCATACTTTAAAATATTAATATTGGTCACAAAAGTGATGTGTCTCAAATATAGATTTGAAATTACAGTTATTATCGAATTTCAAAGCAAAATTCGATTAAGAAATAAATTCAAGCTTAAATCAGGACGAACAAAACTAGCATTGCTACCCCAAAACTGGATTAACATCTATTTGTAAGCTAAAGAAAAGATTAATTATCGTCTTCGCCTTTCATTTTATTGGCATTCTCTGCAACTTGCAACGCCTCAATGATTCCACCAATGTCACCATCCATCACTCTATCAAGATTGTACAAAGTAAGATTTATTCTATGGTCGGTCAATCTATTTTGAGGAAAGTTATAGGTGCGGATTTTATCAGAACGGTCACCCGATCCAACCAAAGATTTCCTAGTTTCCTTTTGTTCTTGGTACGTTTTTTCACGTTGTATTTCTATAATTCTGGAATACAACTTTTGCATGGCAATTTCCCGGTTTTTATGTTGAGAACGCGCTTCTGTACTTTCAGCTACTACACCTGTAGGCAAGTGTGTAAATCGTACACCGGTTTCGACCTTGTTTACATTCTGACCACCAGCTCCGCTTGATCTGAATGTATCTACTTTTAAGTCTTCTTTTTTGATGTCAATTTCTTCTTCTTCGTACTTTGGCATTACTACAACTGTTGCTGCAGAGGTGTGTACCCTACCTTTTGCTTCTGTTTCAGGTACCCTTTGCACTCGGTGAGCTCCTGACTCAAATTTGAGTTTTCCATAAACTTCCTCGCCAAAAATCTCCAAGACAATTTTATTATATCCACCTACAGAACCTTCATTGATGTCTACAGCCTCGACCTTCCATTTCATTTCTTCAAAATATCTGCTGTACATCCTATAGAGATCTCCTGCAAAAATACTTGCCTCATCACCACCTGTACCAGATCGTATTTCAAAAATTACATCTTTTGAGTCTTCAGGATCTTTGGGTATCAATAATAATTTGATCTTTTCTTCTAGTTCCGATGCTTCTGCTTGAAGACTCTCAATTTCTTCTCTCGCAATCTCTCGCATTTCAGGATCACTGTCTTTCAACATTGCTTGAGCGCTGTCGATGTTTTCCATGACCAATTTATAGGTTTGGTATTCGCCGACAATCTGAGTGAGATCCTTGTATTCTTTATTGACTTTTGTAAAAGCTTTCATATCTGAAGCGAGTTCTGGATCAGATAATTTCTCCTCCAAATATTTATATCTGTCGTATATGAGAGCCAATTTTGAAAGTATCATTGAATGAATTTTTTAATAATGGATTGCAATAAAAATGAAAATTTCTTGGTGGTCTAAAATACAAAAAGGCCCGGCATTTTTCTACATGAAAATTACCGAGCCTTTTTAAATTTGCGGAGCTACTCTTCTTCTTGAGTTGCTTCGTTATTTGCTTTTGAAGAAGTCATTGAATCTTTAAGCTCTTCAGCTTTATCTTCCAATTTATCACTTACTTCTTCCAATTTATCTTCTATGTTTTCGACAAAATCTTCAGCCTTATCTCCTAGAACTTCAGCCACTGCTTTGACCGTATCGACAGCATCTTCAAATCCTTCTTCAACAACAGCAGCTATGCTAGCCAAAATACCTCCTGCTTTTTCGCCGAGTGATTTTGATTCATTAATTTCTGAAGCCGCGTGTTCTAATTTCTCGCTCAAGTCTGATCTATTTTCTTCTGCAGATTTGATGTCCTCAGCAATTTTTGATTTCACTTGTTCTTTGGCTTCGTCTTTTTTCGCACGCTTATTGATAGACTCAAGTTTGGAATCAAGCATGACTTTGGTATTGTACATATCCTCAAGTTTTTCTTTTTTAGACTTGATTCTTTCTTCTACCATCTTCATTTTTGCTTGTCTGATTTGCATCTCAAGCTGACCTTCACTCTGACTGATTCTTTTATTTTGGAAATCAATTTCTTGTTGATCTTTTTTCACAGAAATCTCCATTTTTTTGATGGCACCCAAAAGTCCGTCATATCGACTTTGAATACGGCCACTTTCGCCACCGCCTCCTTTTCTAGGCTCAGACGTACGTTGTTCGCCTTTATTTTCCTTGAGCGCTTTGAATGCAGCGTCAATTTTTGCCCAGACCTTGTTCTTATCACCTCGAGTCATGGAAGCCTCATAATACTTCTTTTGTAGCATTTTGAGTTCTTCAAACAATGGTCTTACACCCAAACCTTTGGAAATTTTATCTTCAATTTCTGCAAGTTCTGAGGTTATTTGCTCAGCTAATACTGCTGACTGACTTTCAAATTGTCTTTGTACCTCTTTTTTGAGACTCTTCATTTTATCAAAGAGGTTGTTGGTCCGCTCTTTCAAGATGGTTGAATGCTCCTTAAATATGGTATGTTCTTGGATTTGAGTAGAGACTTTTTTCCAAAACTCTACTAAGTCTCCCCAAGCATTTTCGCTATATTCAGAAAGACTGTCAATTTTCTCTTTGAGCTCATCAATCTCCCCTTTATAAGTTTCATACAATTTGGTAGACAGCACCACAAAATGCCATTCAGCTTGTGCTCTGGAAATAACATCTGTTCTTTCCGTTTTAATATCATCTGGCAGTAAACTGTCTGAAACAGAAAGTGGTCGCTCTATTGTCTTGTGATTGGCTGGGAAAACAACCTCATGGTTTTCTCTCCACTTATCCAACATTGTCTGATAAAACTCCTCCGTTGCCACTTCTTGTGGAAACACATGGATTAAAATTTTATTATCTTTCTCCAATAACTCTATTGCCAAAAGAATCTTTTCATTTTCGGCATTTTCACCCCAAAGTACAATCTTCGTCTTCATCCTTATAACCTATTTTGTAATGTGTCTCTTGGAGCAATCACTCCGAGAATTTACTATTTGTGTAATATGTAATCATTTACCATCTGATTGGTTATCCAAGCAAATGGTTGTCTTGTAAATACTTAACGATCTGAACTGCGTTTGTCGCGGCTCCTTTTCTCAAATTATCTGCAACTATCCACATGTTTAATGTGTTGGCTTGTGACTCATCACGTCTTACTCTACCAACAAATACTTCATTTTTGTGTCTTGCATATAACGGCATAGGATACTCAAATGTTGATGGGTTATCTTTGACAACCACTCCAGCAGTTTGATTGAGTAAGTCATAAATTTGACTTAATTCGTATGGTTTTTCAAACTCGACGTTGACACATTCTGAATGTCCTCCGTTAACCGGTACTCTTACCGCTGTTGCAGTCACAGCTATTTGATCATCCCCAAGAATTTTTTTGGTTTCGTGAACCAACTTCATTTCTTCTTTGGTATACCCATTATCTAAAAAAACATCGCATTGTGGAATACAATTTTCATATATCTGGTAGTGATAAGCCATTTCAGATTTCTCCAATGGTTTACCGTCCCTCTCTGCTTCGTATTGCGCCACCGCTTTTACTCCAGTTCCTGTGAAAGATTGGTATGTAGAAACAACCAATCTTTTGATGCCCAAAGTTTTATGCAATTGGCTCAAAGCCAATACCATTTGAATGGTACTGCAGTTTGGATTGGCGATGATTTTATCTTCTTTTGTAAGTGTATTACCGTTTATTTCTGGAACACAAAGGACTTTGGTTGGATCCATCCGCCATGCAGAAGAGTTATCTACGACTGTGGTGCCTACTTCAGCAAATTTTGGTGCCCATTCCAAAGATACACTACCACCAGCTGAAAATATAGCTACGTCTGGAGCCATATCTACCGCTTCTTGCATACCAACAATGGTGTATTCATTACCAGCATACTGGATCTTTTTACCAACAGATTTTTCACTTGCTACAGGAATATATTCTGTGATCGGAAGTTTCATTTCTTCCAACACTTGATTCATGACCGTTCCTACAAGTCCAGTTACACCTACTACCGCTAATCGCATATTTTTAAACTGATTAAAAAATTTAAAATTTTATTAATATTCGTTATCCCTTGAATACAAGCTAGTTGTCTTATACTTGTCCAAAAAGAGGTGCAAATATATAGCTATGTTTTAAATGGTTTGTATTTTTATATCATGAGGACAGTATTTTTAATGTTTTTTACAATTTTGTGCACATCTGTGATTTGTCAAATTTCAGATGATTTTGAAGATGGTGACATAACAAACAATCCAACTTGGACTGGAGATGTTACAAATTTCATAGTGAATGCAGAAGGCAGTCTCCAATTGATGGCTCCAGATGCGGGGAGATCTTTTATTTCTACAGCTGCCATTTTTCCTGATAGCTTCTCCTTATCGTTTGCCCATACTTTTGATTTCAGCCCCAGCGCTAGCAATTTATCCAGATTTTATTTCTTGCTTGACGGTCAGGACGTTTCAAAAGCCAATGGCTATTATCTCAATTTTGGTGAGAATGGAAGTGCAGATGCAATAAAACTTTATAAGCTGAGTGCTGGGTCATCCACTTTGATAGGTTCTGGCACAGCAGGCGCCATTGCACTTGCCTCCAATTATACACGGATACAATTAGATTACCAATCCAACGCATTTTCGCTTAAAACTTCTTATGAGGTAAGTGGTGGTTTGATTGATGAATTCCGAATACCTCAATCAATAACCAAGCCTTCTGGCACAACTTACATAGGTTTTGAATGTATATACACTGCTTCCAGGGTTGACAAGTTCTATTTGGATGATCTTTTAATGACCATCTACCAACCAGACTTGACGGCTCCTGTTATATCTGAAGTAACTTTGGTGGATTCCAAAACCTTGAATGTCAAGTTTTCTGAACCCGTAAATAGCGAATCTCTTTTGCCAGCCAATTTCATATTAAATCCTGGATCAATAGCCTTTTCTGCTGTAGAGCAAACTGGATCCTTTACCAATTATAATCTCATTTTGAATGGAACAGTCCAACCAGGTATCACTTACACCCTTGGGGCATCAATGCTGACCGACCTCAAAGGGAATGTAGCTAAAAATCTCACTTTCAGTGGTATAAAGCGGTTGGCACAACCAGTGATTGGCGAGATTTATATCTCAGAGATATTATTTGATCCAGTCAGCGGAGGATCTGATTACTTGGAGCTGTACAATGACTCAGAACTTGAGGTAGATCTTAAAGGCTTGATCATCAAAAACTTAGACAATTCCGATCAAAAAACAATCTCTGGCACTACCATTATACCTAGTAAGGGTTATTTGGCCCTTACTGCAGATCCTACTCAAGTAAGAAGTCAATATCAAGCGCCAACAGAAGCCAATATCATTGCATTTACCTTGCCTGCATTCAATAATGATGCAGGTCATGTCGCCATTGCTTTCCCATCAGAAACGCAATTGGATGATTTTGAATACTTGGATGATTATCATAATGCCTTATTGGATGTTGTAGACGGAGTAAGCCTCGAAAGATTGAGTTTTGCGCTTCCTTTTGGCAATGGCAATTATGCATCTGCTGCAAAATCTGTGAATTATGGTAGCCCTGGATATGCAAATAGTAACGGAGAAATACCAAATACTGGTGAGGAATCATTTTCCTTAATTCAAAGAAAATTTAGTCCAGACAGCGATGGTTTTGTTGATGAATTATTATTGAATTACAATTTGGATGAAGATGGCTATGTATTGAATCTATCTATTTTTGATGCGAGTGGACTTCCTGTTAAAAAAATTGCATCCAACGAATTATTAGGAAGAAATGGCTTTGTACGCTGGAATGGCTTGAATGAAGACGGTGATCTGGAAAGACCTGGAATTTATTTATTAATTGGTACAGCACATTCATTAAATGGCACCGTTATTGAAATAAGTAAAACTTGTATCTTAGCATCACGTTTATAATTTATACTATATACTAGCCAAAACGGTTTCTTTTTATGATGATTCAAAAACCCAGATATTTCAATTTTTACAGCATTTTTTTGCTCTGCCTATGGGTTTTGGCAGTTTTGATAATCGTTGCGCCTCAATTTCCAACATTAAGTTTGGTCTCCGACTACACCATCCATTTCATGGTCTTTTTCTTCTTGGTAGGTATAGGAGGTTATTTTCTCAATAATCGGAAAATCATTTTGAGTTCATTTGGGATTTGTGCATTGTTATGCGTCATTTTAAAAAATGAATCAGAATCGCCTTTCATTACAAAAGACGAACATTCAGATCAGGTACTTTTTGCTCACATCAATCTTGCAAATGTTCGCAATCCTTTTGAACTTTTACCCACTTTGATTGAAATGGATTGTGATGTAATTAGTTTTGTGGAAGTAACACCCGATTGGGAGGACATTTTAGAGTCAGGTTTGTCACTTAAATACAAATATTCTACTGATATCGTGCGAATTGATCCTTTTGGAAAGGCTGTTTTTTCTAAATATCCTTTAGGTAATATTGACACCATAAAGTTTGAAGAAATGACTGACCTTTCAGCAGAGATTGCTATAAATGGCAAAATCTACAAACTATACAATACCTACATCATACCACCTTTGGATAATAATTCCCAAATTCTTGCCAAAAAACAACTTGAGCAACTTACCTCAAAAGTGAATGGTAATGTAAATAGCATTGTACTTGGAGAGTATAATATGGTTTATTGGTCAAGCCTCATAAAAAGTTTCAGGTTTAATACAAACTTACAAAGTAGTCGCAGAGACATCATCCCTTCTTCTCTAGATGTGCCAAGAGATCACATTTTTCATTCCAATGAAATGCAATGTCTGGGTATCAAGGATATCCACCTCAAAGATGGTTCAAGAGTAGGTCTTTTTGCCAAATACAGAATCAAAACTGTGCTGTCGGGCAGGGAAAACGATGGCCCCAAACTTTCAAAGTTGGAATAAATATGCACAACGCCGCATTTGAACTAAAGCATTTCAACACGCTCTCAGGTGAAGAATTATATCTGATTCTACAATTGAGAATAGAGGTTTTTGTGGTAGAACAAAACTGTGTTTACCAAGATCTGGACAATAAAGACAAAAAAGCTGATCATCTTTTCCTAATGAAAGAGGGAAAATGTATGGCTACTTGCAGATTACTTGCCCCAGGCATTTCGTATGAAAATTATGCTTCTATTGGCAGAGTAGCAGTTGGTCTGGAAGCACGAAGGACAGGACTAGGTCGCACGATGATGGCATTAGCCATTACAGAGACCAAAAAACTTTGGCCAAATCATTCAATCAAAATTTCTGCTCAGGCCTACTTGCAAAAATTCTATGAATCTTTTGGATTTGTACACACGGGAGAGTCTTATTTAGAAGACAATATCCCCCACTTAGGCATGGTACTAGTTTAGTTTTAAAACCACAACTGCCAATGGTGGAATATCCAATTCTATCGAAAACATGCGGCCGTGGCTAGTTACTTTCTCTGTTTCAAACTTAGATTTCTCCATAAAACCACTTCCAAAATATTGCTTCTCGTCAGAATTGAAAATTACATCCCAGCTTCCTCTTTGAGGTACACCTATGCGGTAAGTTTTCCAAGACTCTGGTGTGAAATTGCAAACTACCAAAAGTGTTTCGTCAACATTATTGGTCTTTCTCAAAAATGAAACGATCGACTTTTCATGATCAGAATAGTCAACCCACTCAAATCCTTTTGGATCAAATTGATTGACGTACATTGCTGGCTCTGTCGTATAAAGTTTATTCAGATTCCTGATGAGACTCTGTAGGCCTCTGTGTGGTTCATATTCCAATAAATTCCACTGCAAACCCTCTTTAAAGTTCCATTCATCGTATTGACCAATTTCATTTCCCATAAAAAGCAATTTCGTGCCCGGGTGGGCAAACATGTAGGTGTACATCGTTCTGAGGTTTGCAAATCGCTGCCATTCATCACCTGGCATACGTCTCATGATAGAACCTTTGCCGTGCACAACCTCGTCATGCGAAAGAGGCAAAAGAAAGTTTTCAGAAAATGCATATACGATACTAAAGGTGATGTTGTTTTGGTGGTATTTCCGGAAAATAGCGTCTTTGCTAAAGTAATCCAAGGTGTCGTGCATCCATCCCATCATCCATTTCATCCCAAATCCTAGGCCGCCCATATCTACTGGATTGGTCACTCCTGAGAAAGCAGTACTTTCTTCAGCTATTGTATGGGTTCCAGGAAAATTTGCATAAACAGCAGCATTAAAATCTTTGATAAAGCTTACAGCCGCTAAATTTTCATTACCACCATATTCATTTGGCGACCATTCTCCCGCTTCCCTACTATAATCGAGGTACAACATACTCGCAACTGCATCTACTCTCAAAGAATCTGCGTGGTATTCACCCATCCAAAAAATGGCACTGGAGATCAAAAAACTCCTGATCTCATTTCTTTCATAATTAAAAATGAGGCTTTTCCAATCTGGATGATAGCCTTTACGTCTATCTGGATGTTCATACACATTACTTCCATCAAATTTGGCTAACGCAAATGCATCAGAAGGAAAATGCGCAGGAACCCAGTCCAAAATAACACCGATTTCAGCTTTGTGAAACTGATCAATCAGATATTTTAAATCTTCTGGCGCCCCAAATCTACTAGTGGGTGCAAAGAAACCAGTCACCTGATAACCCCATGAAGGTTCGTATGGATGCTCCATTATTGGCATCAATTCGATATGGGTAAAGCCCATGTCTTTGACATAGTTTACCAACTCTATAGCCATCTCTTGGTAAGTAAGCGACCGGTTGTTTTCTTCAACAATCCTTTTCCAAGAGGCTAGATGCACTTCGTAAACAGAATACGGCTTGTCTAATTCATTTTTGGACTTTCTATTATCCATCCAAGTTTTATCAGTCCATTTGTATTTGTCTGTCCAAACTTTTGATGCCGTATATGGTGGCGTTTCTGCGTGTCTGGCATATGGGTCAGACTTTTCATAGTACCCTCCATCCACGGTGGACTTTATCTTATATTTATAACAATCTCCTTTTTTTACACCCGGTATAAAACCTTCCCAAATTCCAGACGAATCATATCTTACGTGTAAAAAGTATTCTTTTCCATTCCATAAATTAAAATCTCCCATTACGGCTACACTTTCGGCAGCTGGAGCATATACCGCAAAGTAGCAGCCATCTTCCCCATCGAGTGTCAACAAATGTGCACCAAGTTTTTCGTAAAGTTTGAAATGCTTTCCTGACTTGAAAAGGTAAACGTCAAAATCTGTGAGGAGAGAATGCTTTTTTACGCTGTTCATATATTTTCGATCTAAGGTGTGTAATAATGATTATGGGTTTTTCAAAATAAAAATATAAATTTCATTTGTACCTCCAAGGGGGTCAGGGCTGGCAATTATTTCCAAAAGTTTATAACCCATTTCGTCATATTCATTGAGTAGTGCCGCTATTTGCTTTGATTTCTCAACATAATCAACTGTACCCCATACTTTGTGGACGTAAAGTTCTCTGTTGATGTGTTCTACTCTATACATTGGTCTGGTCATCCGCTATTACATTTTGCACCTTATCACAGTTCTTGAGGCTTTTCAGAGATAAAATACCATTGAAAATATTTTGTCTAGTCTCAATATCTTGAAAATAAATCAAGCTTTAAAGTGATTTGATCATGAAAAATAGAAAAAATCAAATACTAAAAGTATAAAGAATCAAATATAGTTTTTGATTATGACTTTGACAAAGATAGGGCCATATCTTAATTGAGAATTAAATAATGGTTATTTTCACTTTAATGAAATGATATACCAAACGGATTTGGATTGACCAGAATTATTGTATAGAAAATTTGATTGGGCGTCTGTATTTAACGGAAGTAAAGCTAGAATGTTACTATAGAATGAAAGTCACAATTTGTAATTAACCTCCTTTCCAAAGGTTCAATGACCAATTGGCATGAACAAGCTTAGCCTTTGAAGACATAACAAGTGAAATACACATGTTAATAGACTAGAGAAAAGCTTCAAGTAAAATTTTCAATTGCTAAAATAAGTGCTGCTAGTATGAAGTCAATGAAATAAAAGAAAGTTGACTTTCTAAAGTAAGTTATTTGCCAAGTTTGCAAGTTCAGAGCGCTCACCTTTTTGCAACTTTACGTGAGCAAAAAGTTGTTGACCTTTCAACCTATCTATGATGTATGTAAGGCCATTACTCTTCTCATCCATGTAAGGGCTATCAATTTGATGTATATCACCAGTAAAGATAATTTTGGTACCTTCTCCAGCCCGAGTGATGATTGTTTTTATTTCATGAGGTGTCAAATTCTGTGCCTCATCGACAATAAAAAATACATTGGATAAGGATCTCCCTCGTATGAAGGTTAGTGCAGTTACCTCAATTTTACCTTCTTTTTGCAATTGCTCGATAGCTATTGATTTTCTACTATTTTCCTTATACTGTTTTTTAATGAATTTGAGATTATCCCAAAGTGGCATCATATAAGGTGAAATTTTATCTTCAGCATCGCCGGGAAGGAATCCGATATCCCTATTGCTAAGCGGGACAATAGGC
>JAKQLF010000241.1 GCA_029567325.1 Bacteroidota bacterium
ATTCTCCCTTCACCACAATTTCTTCCAACAAGTTACTACTCTCACTCAAAGTGATGATGCCCAATGGATAGATTGCCGAATCCGCAGGAATTTCAATCATTTTTTCAATAGTTCCAAAACCCAAATAGGATATCTGCATGCGCACTTTTTGAGGAGCTACGTTTCTGATTTTAAAATAACCATCCACATCCGTGGTGCCGTAAGAAATCAAAACGCTATCAACGGGATTGAGTAAAACAACTGTCGCTGCGATCAATCCTTCTTTTTCTCCATTTTGAATGACGCCTTCAACAGCCACTCTTTTGAATTGTGAAAATGCAGTGACACTGAGCATCATAAAAAATGATGCAATCCAAATTTTTGTATTCTTTTTCATATTTTAATTTCTTATCATAATCATTCCACCTTGACCTCCTCTGCCACCGCCATACATTGATTGCATCTCTTTCCGTTTTTCCTCAGAAAGTTTGATGAAATTTGCGCGGCTGATTTTTTCACCCTTTTTTGGTTTTTCAAAAGGTGGAATGGTCGTTGGGTTTTCATCTACACTGCTTGCCAATATGACTCTGTCTTCATTGACAGTCAAAGCCAGAATGGTCCCTGGAAGTCCTGAATATCCGGCTGGACCAAATGAATAGGGTAATGCCAAACTAAACCAAGCAGTAGTTATAGTACTATCTTGTTGCATGGTCGCCTTCACACAATTGTATCCCAAAATATCTCTTTGCTCTCCGCTATGTAGTTTCCATGGAGTAGTCGTCAAACTATCTTCAACCAGAAATTCTTTGCCAAAAAGCTCTGTAAAAGTGTATTTAAATTCTATATCAAAGTCAGCGTACACCACTTCATTGGCACCTCGAGGGCCAAATCTTCTACCCATGTTGTTTTGTTCAACTGGAGCTGCATCTTCTGTATTTACCACATAAAGTGATTTACTTTCAGAAGCATATAAGATCTTTCCCGAATCCCAACTTTTAGGCATGTTTTGTGCGAATTGTGGTGGAATGTTTATGTTACTTGGCATGAAAGAAGTCTCCTTGTATTTTATTTTGATGACGTCTCCTTGACCAAAAACTAAGGAAAAACTCAGCAAGAAAAAGGCTGCGGTGATGAATTGTTTCATTGTATTATTTTTATTTGAATATGTGATATTAAAGCATTAGAAAACGATTTCACACAAAAGTTTAGGCATTTAGATAAAATTAACAAGGAAAATCGACCAAACTGCATTATTTGGCAACTTGCAAATTTATGACTGTGAAATTTTTTCAAAAATTTGCTAATATTTGATTCAAATACAGCCTGAATTTTAAGAGCAAATAAGGCCTTTTTTGGATCTAAAAGGTGTGAATGCAAGAGTCGTAAGACTGTTTTTCAAATAAATAACTTATTCGTCCTGAAAAGGCAATGTGGTTTTATTCAACCCCATTCGGGGTTGGTGCACTTTTTTTGTTTTCTTTATCCCCGATCTTATTGCATGCGATCGGGGCTATTCATATTTAACCCTTTCAGGGTTTGTGGAATGTATTTCAAATAAATAACTTGTTCGTCTTGAAAGGCATTGTGGTTTTATTCAACCCCATTCGGGGTTGGTGCACTTTTTTTGTTTTCATTATTCCAGATCTTAATGCATGCGATCGGGGCTATTCATATTCAACCCTTTCAGGCATTAGCGTCACCTTAATATTATTAATGTGTCTAATACTTCACCGAAAGATTTTCTATCCGTTCGTTTATCATAACAAGCAAAGCGAGCTAGTAGCTCTAAATAAAGGTCTTGATTGAAGTCCATATCTGGCTCATAGTTGTTTCTCCAAAAT
>JAKQLF010000254.1 GCA_029567325.1 Bacteroidota bacterium
GAGTCTTAATCCTTCTAATCTGGACATACGGTTCTGGCTACAGCCTTTCAATACTTTAAATGGCACGAAAACCT
Organism: Bacteroidota bacterium; assembly: GCA_029567325.1. Lineage (GTDB taxonomy): Bacteria > Bacteroidota > Bacteroidia > Chitinophagales > Saprospiraceae > JADKBO01. Next base: position 75 of record JAKQLF010000254.1, read on the forward strand.
GTCTTAATCCTTCTAATCTGGACATACGGTTCTGGCCTATTTAGAATCACTTAAAACCGTCAATGAATAGTCTTAATCCTTCTAATCTGGACATACGGTTCTGGCAGCCAAATTACTTATAGTTTTGATTTTCAACAAATTAATTATTTTATATACGTAATTATTAGAAGAATAATACATTTTTTGGTTTTGTGACGATTTCAAATTCAACATTTTTTCCAAAGGCTTTCATGTGTGCAAACTTCTCTTCTGGTACCGGTAGTACAAATATGCTGTCTTCATTTTCGTACATTTCATTGATATCCTTGAGTGCTTCTGTAATTTCTGTGTATAATGTTCTATTTGATTTTGCCAAATATACAGACTTTTGGATCCTAAGGCATCCCTTTTTTATCAAATATTTTGCGACTTGTGTCCTCACTTTATTGTCTTCAATATCATACATTACCATATACAACATACTCCTATCTTTTACATTTTTTTGTGTGATCAACCATTTTTCTATGCTATCTATTTTCTCTTCAATCGGCAACCCCATTAAACTTTTACCCTCTTCTATTTCTGATGACTTTTTAAATGATGGATACATGTTTATATGTTTTGCGTGAATAAATAATTTTCCAAAATTTGCTTCATGATTTCATTGAGTGCGTGATGCACGCCTTTACGGGCACTGCTCACAACTGTATATCCCTTCTTTCCGCAGTAAATTATCACCTCCCCCTTGTTGTTGTTATGTAGCGCTTCAATTTTTATTCCATATTGCACTTCGTCTTTTTTGACAACCTCAATATCGTGTTCTTTTAAAAGCTCAGTTATTGATTCTATAATTTGGAATAAGCCATCGGGAACCAAAGGTTTACTTTGAATCGGCTTGGGTTTGGTTCCTAATCTACACAAAATATTTTTATAAATATCAGCTGAAATCCCTTCATTTTCATTTTTCTGGACGATCTCTTTTTGTTCCGTTAAAAAAAGACTAGGCTGGTAAATGTATTCCAAAGGATCGATAGACAGATACCCAGGATTTATCAATACTTTTTCGTCGTGACACAAGAAGCAAACCCTACTCACATCACAATTTTTTAAATCTATGTTTTCCATGAGTCCATAATCCAAAGCAAACCTCTGCGAAAAGGATTTGTAAGCAATACTGTAGTTGAGCTTATCTTTCCATGGATGGTCAAATAAGAAAAAAAGTTTCATACCATGACCATTGGGCGAAGTAAAGGACATTGCTATTCGCTCATCGCTTCTTATTTTTTGAGCCAAATCTGGTTCAAGCGCAACCTTGCTGTCAATGTCCAAAATCCAGCCACAGGCAGATTCAAAATTTTCGTATTTTCGAATGTTGTTTATGAAGGTACTACATGATAAATAGGGCAACTGAGTTTTCATATAGCGATATCGATCGTCACTAATTCTTACTACTTGTCTCAGTATCTTCGTCTTTTCTTGAATGCCATGAAATCCATTTTTTATTATTTCTCCAATAGTCACAAAATCAATCCTTTGGAGTGGTGTTTGATTATCCTTGACCAGCATTCCAAAACTAAAAATTACCTCATCTTGCATCATTAGTTTCTTCGTTTTGTATCAGTTGAACCAGACTTTGCGCTCTTTTTTCCAATTGCATAAACCTGGTAAAATGAAGTTCTTGGTAATCTATGATTTCTTCGAAATAATCTACAAAATGTTGGATCAACAATCTTTTGCCGTCTCCCCTTAGCCAATACCCCCCATCTGAAACTTCAAAAAAAGACTCATCCAAAATTTCATTCATACACAAGTGGATCACAACCCAATCTGCCCATGGTCTGAAGGGCTCAATAACATCGTATGTAAGAATTGGCCGATTGTATTCATCTCTGTGGAAAAATCCAATAAATGGATCGAGGCCTGATTTGATCAAGGCACTTTCCAAATGGCTGTACAGCATACCATAACAATAGTTGAGCATGCTATTGGTGATATCTAAGGCTGGACGTTTACTCCTTTTTGTAAATTGATACCGGTATGGTAAATATCGGTTGATGCATTCAAAATACATTTTAGACACTTGGCCCTCTACTGCCCTGATCCTTGCACTTGCTTCATCAAATGGCATTGTCAAATAATCATCCAACCGTACCGAGTAGGCTGCAATTCTCGCGATGATCTGTTTCAAATGCGTGTGATCTCCTTCATCCAATTCCAAAAAACAAGCAATTAATTCCTTTTGATTGGCAAATTTTTCACGCATGTTTTCTATTACCCAGCTGACTACTTGTTGACTTTTAGCAAAGTCCAATTGATTTTTTCTTATAGTGGAAATAGACCCAAAGCGATTGTTCCACAGTCTTCCTACTTGTCTTCCGCTACGCTCAACCAATAATACATCAATGCCATTTTCCAGGCACTGATAAATGACATCTGTCGACAACTGAATGCCTTTAGTCACCGTTATACTTTTTATTTTTACCATGGGCACTTGATTGATTTGGTCTTGCCATTTGATGCTCAATAAACCGTCGTGCATACGCAGAGAAGTTCCAAATGTATTTACATGAATTTCCATTTTTTTTATTTGCTAAATAAGATTTATAATTGCATTGTATTTGCAAACCTAAACTCTTATTTCATGCCTCTCAATCTCCAAGCTGCTATCCGGTATAAAGTCATTGATCGTTGCTTGAGAGATCACTCAAAAATTTGGAATTGGGAAAAATTTGCTGACGAGTGCACCAAAGAAGAAGTGAGGAATGGAGAATTGATGACAAAACCTTCAAAAAGAACCATAGACGCAGATATTAGTGATATGAAATCTGGTAGACTGGGATATGAAGCTCCAATTGTATGGACCAAAGAATTGGGTTACAGGTATAGCAATTCAACTTTTAGTATAAGTAATGTTTCACTTTCAAAAAAAGTGATCAATGACTTGAAAGAGGCCATTCACATACTCAGGCAAATAACCAAAAATGATAAACTTTTCAGTATCAATGAATCAATAATTACATTACAACAAAAAATTAATCTACAGAATGACTCTAGTCCTGATAATGCACAAGCACTCATTTACCTTGATGAAAGTCTGAATGAAGCTGGGCAAAAATGGTTGGACAAAGTTTATAATTACATTACGAAAAAACAATCCATTCACATTCAATATATTTCCTTTTCACAAGGGCAAATGGTTTCCCATATCATCTCTCCTTGGTTTATAAAAGAATACAATAATCGTTGGTATGTTTTCGGGCAAAATCATCTGGAAAATAAGATTTACAACTTGGCTCTGGATCGAATTACAGACATAAAACCTTCTTTACAAACATTTATGCCTGCAAAGGAAAATGAAATCTCCAATCATTTCAATCATCTTTTTGGGGTTACTATTTTCGATGGCGATTTCCCACAAAAAATTGTATTTAAAACAACTCCCCAATTGAGTAAATACATGGATACCAAACCATTACATCCCACTCAAGTTAAACTAATTACTGAAGAGTCCAGTGACATAAATTATGAATTAAATGTCTATATAAATTATGAGATCATCAGTAAATTATTAAGTTTTGGTGATGATCTGGAAGTAATGTCTCCTCCATCATTGAGGGCGGAAATACGAGCTAAGGTTCTGAAAATGGCTACAAAATATGCTGACTCTTGAGTGCCTTTATTTTAGGCATCTACGGTAAGGTTGAAAACTTTACAATCTATAATTACGTTTTTAACGATCAAATAATTTTCGACGTTAAATTAAGGCTGGCCAATATTCGAGCTATTCTAAACTCCAATAATGTTTGCTATTACAGCTTTTCTAAAAAAGGATTTTCTGCCTTTCATAAATGTAATATCCGCAGTACTACTTTATTTGCGACCAAGATCATTGAAATTAAAGCTGATAACACTCAGTTTAATTCCTTCGTTCTAAAATCAATTTTCACTCATACCTTATTGCCATTATATTCTTATGATCGAATAAGAGATTTATTTGTCTATTCGCAGGTATTTGATAAGGATTTAAAAATCGTCAGAGTATTTAAATTAGATATTAAAATGTTTTCGGATGGTACTTTTTTTGTACATCTGGATTTCAAAACAGAAGTCTTTCACATTCTAAAGTCCAATTTCATAACAGTACAAGACCTAGTCAAATATGTTGATAATTTCCATTTAATCAATCTAAAACGTGTTGATGATCATGTTTCAATTTCACTCACAACAAAAAATTTAGAAAAGAACTTAGAAAATCTTCATTTATTTTGTATTAATGCAAAACACGAACTTGTCAAAATATTCTACCCAACTTTACATCAATCTATAGATCACTTTTTTAAAATCCAAACAAATGAGATGGCATCATGTACGCAAGAAATCCTCCACCATTTATTAAAAGTAGATACCGTTCTGTGGGGAGACAAAAACATTCAACCATTCAAATTAAAAAAGTTGAATACCCAAAACCACATCATTGGTCAAAAATTTAAAACCAATCAACTGAGTCTCATTTACCATTATGGCATCTTTAAACAAGTACACGATAAAAAAATAGTCTTGATTCATCCAGAAAACCTCGTCAATAAAGCAAATCAATTTGAAAATCTTTTCATCAATCACTTTAACAAAAATGGAACTGGAATCAGTTTTCATAAATTCCCTTATATCAATTTCACAAACATAAACCTTCCCGCAGAGGAAAAAATTGATTTGGCCATCATTTTTACAGAAGCAGAAATCCAGAAAAATTTTCTAAAATCAATAAAACACCTAAGTATAAGATACCAAATAATAGGCCTCCCAGCCGATCAATATGCTTTGTCAAATGCTGTCGTCAAATCCCAAACTGCAATTGGAGGCATTGTTTCTATGCCCATTCAATTTTATGATTGCATTTATTTGGGTATCGATTTGGGGCATTCCCACCAACATTTTGGCGAAAACTATTCAAATTTAGCTATGATATTTTTGGATGGTCAAGGCAATAACCTACTTAAATTCGTCAAAGAAAAAATAATTTTAAACGAGGCATTACAATACGAAAATTTATTAGAAGGGTTCAAACAATTGGAACGAGCGGTCAAAACCAAGAAACTGAAAACAAAACAACTCATCATCCACAGAGATGGCATCATGCTCAAACATGACTGCAAAAATATCTCTGAAGCTTTTAGAGCTGTTTTCCATGATTGGAATTTGGATATCATTTCTATTTGCAAAAGTAATGTCCCTGCTTTGGTTATTGAAAAGAATGGCTCGTTCCAAAATGTGGCAAGTGGTGACTATTTTCTTTCAGAGAAAAAAGAATATGCTATCTTGGTCACTACAGACATGGCCAATAGCCGCGGTGAACTAAATCAACCCATTTCTATTGAAAAACATGAAGGTATTTTACCTCTTCAGCTACATGTAGAATTAATTTATCAACTGTGTAAGTTGTATATTTCCACTATTTACTATTGTAATAAAATCCCTAAGACTACGTATTTAGCTGATCAGAAGGCAAATACGAAGCAGTGGAATCGTTAATGCATAGAATGTGAGTGTCCAATTCACCTCAAATTCGAGCAGTCAGCGGACAGTTTTTAGCGATCGGCTATCATTTTTTTATTATCAGCTTCGAGCCACAATGGAAACTGGAATCAAAAAATTTCAACTTCGACAGAACCCAGAGGGGATCAATCTCGATAGCCTCGAGTCCAACTCGGGGTAAATAAAAAAGAATTTAATTTCCACCCTCGAATTGGTGTTGAATCACTTAGGATCTTTGTTCTTAGGTAATAAACAATATTACCTTTAGAAATCGCAACCTAGTCAGAACCCGGATGGGTTATTCATTACCCATATATCCAACCCCGAATTGGGGTTGAATCATGCACGATTCTTTTTTGGTCAGATTACTCTAAAATATTCCATTTCAACATAAAGCCAACCCATTCAAAAAATTCATTCATTTTCAGACATCGTTTTTTCAATAAAATACTCCAGTTTATCCAATACCAAATTGTAAGCAAAATTGAGATTGCCATCATAATCACCTTTTGAAATAATGCCAATGACCTCACCTTTCTGGTTGAATACAGGGCTACCACTACTGCCTTCACTGACATCGCTGGTAGTTTGAATCCAATGTTCTTCGCCCCTCAAAGCTGAGACGATGCCTTCTGAAAGTGTAAAATCATATCCTTGAGGATTTCCAATAACAAAACATTTATCACCGACTTTTGGCAGGTCAAGAGAAATTTTTGCCTTATATTTCATGCTATGATTTAGTTTAATTGATGCCAAATCTTTGATCGAATCACTGCTATGCAATTGGACGTCATCATATTTATTTCCTTCATAGTCAAATGCCATGATTAAATCAGCACCATCGACCACATGATGATTAGTGAATGCCAAACCCTCTTCGTCTACCACGAATGCTGTGCCACTATAAACCATTGTATCCTTAAGCACGAGCAATGTGAGCACAGCCTTTTTGTTTTCTTCAAATGCAGGATGCATAGTCCCTGCATTTAATACCTCAATTCCGAAATTAACTGAGTCCACCAACCTGCTTAACTCATTGATGGTGAGCTTCATATTGTCGTCGGCATATTCAGAAAACAATTGATTGGTCTCCAACATTTCCATTTTATTTTCAATATTGTTGATCTTTGCAAGAACAAAAATGGATAAAATTATGAGCGTAATTGAAGCAAAAAGGCTAAGATGATTTTTCATTTTTCAGGGTTTAAAAGGTTCAAGAAAATACAGGTATGCTAATTATCAGTGTATCTCGTTAGTTGTCCATATTGATTGAAATATTCGTATCGATTTAGATACGCGTTGAATTTTGCGTATCCGGTGAACCTACCATACTCATCATAAAATTCAGTTCTTTCTAAATAACTATTGTATTTCTTTGTGCCTTCAGATCTACCGAACGCATCATAAGTTTCGCTTTGTTGCAAATACTCATTCTTTTGCTCATATTTTATCAGTCTACCATAGGCGTCATAATAATCAGTTCTTTTGGAATATTCGTTGTAAGTGCTGTAGTACAAAAGGTTGTTGTAGCTATCGAAAAAATCAGTCCTTTTACTGTAAGGATTATATCTTGTCCTGGCAACTTGACCAGAGCAGAGGTAGGATGTGAAAAATAGGATAAGGATTGTCACCAATGTTTTCATGAGTTTAAATTTTGTTTTGTAAATAATGGTGCAAGGATAGGAAGGGAATTGCAGGGTATTTGCAAAGCATAAAAAATAAAAAATATTCTTTATGCTTTAGGTATTAAAAAACCTAAAAATCAGATTGTTTGCAATAATTCATTTGAATGTAATAAATCAAATATTTCTTGATTAAACATTTTAATGAGCCTGATTTTAAGATCTCTGTCAATAAAAGCAACCTCTAAGCCATTTCTAATAAGTTGCAAAATATTCATTCTTGTTAAATCAGGATTCATGACACTAGCAAGTAAAAAATTGTCAGTAAGAGTTGCTTGGCTTATGCCTATGTTATCCGTATTAATAGTAACCCGAGCTCCCGCATTTAAGTAATTAATCAACGGATAAATTGTATCTGTATTCTGTTTTGGATAAAAGCCCTTAATTTGATAATTTGCATATGGGCACATTTCAATGCCTATATTTCGATTTACAATTGACTTCAGCAGTTTACTATCTTGATACAAATTTAAAGCATGTCCCAATCTTCTAGCACTAAGTTTAAAAACTGCTTGCCAAATACCTTCAGAATCATCATTTTCTCCAGCATGAACAGTTATTGCAATGCCTGCTCGATTGATGGGTTTAAAATTTGCTTCATATAATTCAGCTCGAGTTTTTTTATTTTCAAAACCCGCAAGATCTACACCAACAATTTTACATCTTCCTTCCTTTTTACTGGCCGACTCGCTATTGATGGCTAAACTTAAATTGGCATCAATTTTAGACATGTCTTTGTCCTGCCTTCGAGTTGCAATAATAATTAGATTTACATGACACCAAGATTTCATAGCCTTATTTGCTTGGTTCATTTTAAAATTAAAGGTATCAACTATAGTTGACAATATTTCAGTAGCTGAATAATCATCTGATACATAATTTAAAGGTGAGCATCTCACTTCAGCATATCTTATATTTTGAATCAAAAAATGATCATATAATAAAGAAACTTGTTCTCTAAGACACCCAATATTTTTCAAAATATAACTTCCATTATTATCTCCAAGAAACATATAATTATCTAAAGGGAGATTATCATTTGTAAGAGGCCAGTCTTTTGGATATTCAATATTTTTTATTTGGCCAATATCATAACTGTTATCGGCAGCTAATCTAACTTTAGTCAACAGGGATCCAGTAGTTGCAAATCCCCCTAGGTGGCAGTGTAACTCAACTTTTGGCAAGTTGGTGATCCAATCTCTATCTGATTCGTACGATCTACTTCTAAGCCATTCAATGGCCTTAACAGGCAATAAATTGAGGCATTCAAAAGGATACTCATTAATGTCTGATACATTTCTGGATTCTAGGTTTTTTGTGATTGATTTTATAGTGTGGCTTATATTTTTTTTAAGAATTAATGTTTTTAAGACATTCCATCCCGGTTCATAGCCCACACTTGCATAAAGAATGTCGTTTGTTTCAATTCTTTTCTTTACATCTTCAATTGTTTTGGGCTCTTCATCTCTAGGAACATTCACAAGCATTTGAAAAGAATCTTTTGCACCAAAAAGGTAAGCCGCTTTTTGAATGGCAATATTTAATAGTGTATGACCACCTGCTATAAAAACATAAACTTGTTCTTCTTTTGTGTTGGATAAATAAAATTGATAAATTTCCTCCTCAATAACTTGATAATCTTCTTCATTATTAATGATACCATTACTTAATATATGATCTACATGGCAAGTAACTTGTTCACTCTTCCAAAATTCTTCGTATCCGGATTTTTTGTCAGAGAAAACAGTTCTAATGTAAGATACTTCATTGATTTTAACACCTTTATGAGCAAGTAATAAATAGGCTTGCACAAATAAAATATCTTTATCCTTAGTTAAACCAATCAGTTTCATTTTCTTAATGAAATTTCTAATACATCTGCAAGGTTTTGAAACAAATCGCTGTAAGTGAGTTCACAAATTTTTGAAGAATCATGTAAAAGCTGCAGGTAGTAATTATATTTATTTTGCATGTCCTCATGACTGATAAGCATACCCTCGTGGGCAATTCTATTTCTGACTTTTGTAATAATTCTTTCATTTGAACTGTGGCAATCATCAGTCCAGTCAACAAATGGAGAAATCATTTCTGCAAAAGTTTTTACGCTATTAGTACCTTCTACTTTCAATATCATAACTTGGGTATTTATACTACTCAAAGTTGGTTGATAGCCCGGTTTCCGTTCAAGATAATCACTGTAATTTGCAATGAAAAAATCACGCAAATTATTTTTTTGAAAATCATTTAAGTCTGGATTTCTAGGTTTACCAAATCTATTTTTGTCACAAACTACATTAATCGCTAAATCTAAATAATATTCATAGAATTGCGCAAAAGCTAAAATGGATTCAGAATAAAGTAATTTATTATGGAGAAAGATTGCTTTATATAATTTATCCGTTAACACCACAAATTTACCTCCAAATATCTTTTCCAAGTAAGTGCTTTTGCTATCCGATTTTCCACTTTTAAAATTTATAAACATCGGATTTGTATTATTTGGTGATATCAGATTTTTTGCAATTTTTACGTTAGAGTTAAATCTATGAATTACTGAACAAAGCAATTTACCATTCCATTGTTGATTTTCTGCTTCCTCAATTTTAATACCCAATAACTGGGCTGCAGCAGAAAAATATCCATGCTGAATTAAATTAATTGCTTGCTCAGTTAAAATTATTTTTCTGTACTCTCTTTGAGATACTAGGTCAATTTTTCCTGTAAAATTAATATATTGTATTTCATATTCATTTTCTCTAAGTAAGAATTCAGCTATAATTTTCAAAGCTTGCTTTTGCTGAGCTGTGCCTCCTGCATCACAAATTATAAAATAATTTTCATCATTTAATTTCTTTAGCTTTTTAATTTCAGATCTATAAAATTGTAATAAATTTTCATTATCTACAACAGATCCTTCCACAGGTACTAATGAGATATTCAAAAAATTAAAATTATACTTTTCAATAATAAGCCTTTTGACAATTTCAGCTTCGTGAATAGTATCTTGGTCATTTTTTTCCTCATCATTCTGGTCTGAATAAAATAATATTATTTTATCTAAAGAATGTATTGTTTTATCAAGAAGTGTGTCTAAAATATTAAGTTTCAAAAACTTTTGATTATTCTCAAAAGTTTTAAGCAAATTATTTGTCCATTCTCTAAAAGTACCTATTTCTGCCTTCAGTTCTTTGTCAAAATCAAGATACGTATTACCTTTGAATGTAATATTTCTATTACCTAAATTTGCTAAGAGAATTTCCATAAATAATTATTTGAGTTTTGGGCTCCCTGAAAAAATTAATGATTTAGATTTCGTCGATTGGCAAGTAACCATAATAATAGTATCATTTGGCATGCCAGCAGGATATCGGATTTCAAAGACTTGGTCATCGAATCCTGTCACAAATGGCATAAATTTTAACATTAAACCATTTTGTCCTACCACTACTGCATCTACACTTTGAGCCTTGGTTAAGGTAACATAATCCGTCATTTTGGGTTTCTTTGCTTCCTCTAATGCCAATTTTTCTACTTCCAACTTTTGTAATTCAATTTTTTGTTTGAAGACTATTTCATCTGCTAATTTTAAACTTTCTATTTTTTCTTTTTCCAATTGGTATTTTTCGGCATTTGCTAATTCCTCATTTCGCTTCAAAAAGGTAGCCTTGTAATGGTTCTCATAATACTCATCAGTCATTATCTGAATAAAACCCATAGGATAAAATTGCAAATTTTCACCTGAACCTTTAAAAGCAAGTTTTCTTGATTTTGAAGAGTCTTGACCATTAAAAAGTCCCCTATTTCGGTTTCCTATCCCATTGATTTCATGAGTACCATTATGTGTGTCTCCTGTCATAGCATGATAACCAGAACCTAGTCCTAATCTTACCAATGGTGCTTGTTCATTAAGCCGGATAAGTCTATTTAGTTCATCTACAATTATGTTAGATTGATCGGCCTCGTATTTCGTAAAGAAATCTAATTCTTTTAGAAGATAAGCAGACATGTATGTTTGAAGTATACGTAATATATCTTCTTCCTTCCCTTTAAAAATTTCTTCAAAAAATTGATTTGTTTTAACCTTAGACGCTCGAGAAGCTAAATCTAAAGCTGTTTTATTTATTATGATTTTGAAATCACCCACATCATCCATACTAATTACTTCATGAGGAAAAGTAAATCCAGATGATTTAAATTGGGAGTTTGTTTTCCCTTTTAGCTCATGCTTCCAACCTCCCTTTAATTGATTTTCATAACCTTGTAAATTATATGTTTTAGTATTGATGTATGATGTTTCATTGAACTGCACATCATTAACAATCAAAAAACGGAAAATATCTTCTGAAATTTTTCCAAAAACATCGACTTCCATTTTAGGTGGATTATTCTGAACTATATAGTTATAAAAAACCGACCTAAGACCTCCTTTTAAAGAGGAGCCAGGAATAATAGGCTTATTAGAAAGGGCATTTTTGATGTTGGTTTTTATATCAGAACCAATTTCACCGCTAATATTGTTGACAATTTTATATGAGTAATCACGGAGGTTTATATTGCTACACAATTGATCCAATTTACCTTGAGATAAGAAAGTTGAATATTTTTCAATTTTAAAATGGTTAATTAATCTTTTCTCATCTAAAAAATAGACTTTACCATCCTGTGTTAAATAATCCAAACCTTTTTGCATATGCTTTTCTTGGGCTCCGCCTATATGCACAGGTGTAACGATACGTAATTTTCCACTTATAACTGTTTTACCTAATTCATTCATGGACTTGTAATTTTGACTGGTATGAAAATACTACACCCACTTCGATAGATAGGGTGGCCAGGCTTCATTGAAGTAGGAAGATTTTTTGGACTTAGATCTATGTTTTTCTGCCCATCAATTGCTTCACTCTTTTTAAAAATTGAGCCCTCTCCAAACATGTAGATACTATCTTTTTCAATAGATTGGTGGCTGCTTGATGTAATCCAACCACCACGCTTGACTAAATTGTAGCCGCTATAATCATCGATTTCGGTTTCGACCTTTTCTTTACTTTCTGGACAATACATACCCAAATTAGTAGAATATTTAACATCTTTTGGTAAATCTATTGAAATATTAGACCTGTGCCATTCAAAAAATCCATTTCCAATGTTTCTATCAGTGCCAAATCCTTCATATTTCAGTACATTCAATGCAGCTTCAAGCTTTTCAAATTCATCTCCAATAGCTAAAAAATATAACCCGCCATTCTCAAAATAGATGCGTTCCATATAAAATGGCTCACTTTGATTATCTTCCGTCCTTTCTCTGGGTATAGCAACTCTTTCACTTATTTGTTTGGTCATAAAGCCATCTTTAGGGAAATTTTTGTCTGAAGTCAAAAACTCTTTTTTGATATGAGCTTCAAAGTCTTTTTCGATTTTTTTGGAATTAATAACTGTTTCAAAATAGTTTTTATCCATCCAAGTAATCTTTTTGATCTGTTTGGATAATCTTGCATCTTTTTCTACTAAATCAAAAGGAATTTTCAATCTAGGAAAGAAAATGTTTTCACTACCTGCTACGCCATAATAAGGAAATGCGCTGGAAATAGTAAAAGGTAATGCACCTTTACATGTTTCGATCCAGTCAATATGACCTAATTTAGCCCATGAAGCTATTATTGCGGCATTAATTGTATCACTTCTAAGAAATGACTCCGTATTTTCGTAACTATCTGGTTTATGATCACCGATGTGTATTGGCGTTACGAAATTTAGAAAATAGGTGGTATAAATCATTTCAATAAATCTTTAGGTTCACCTAATTCAATTTTAATATGACCATATCCACGAGTACCACTTCCACCAATATAATCTGATTCAAGTAATTGAATACCTTCCTTAAATAATGAAATAAAGTCATTTTCATTATCTGTATCCCAAACATTGATAACAAATTTAGCAAGAAATTTTGCACCTGCAGGCACTCTTTCTATTTGTCTTGGGTTTGTCGCAGTTCCAGAAGTTCTGCTGATTGAATTTTCAAATTTTACTTCTGAATAAGGAAGATCAGTGTTGTAATTATCTTTTAATTGTTTAGCAGATTCAATTGTTAAATCAGCATCTCTAAACAATATTTTTGATTGCATTTCTTGTGCAGAAAAACCAAATAACTTATTAACATCATTTGATTTTCCAACTTCAGTCGCACCTCTCCGTTGTTCTAGAAGACATCTCATCTTCCCTTTTAAGCTACTACCAGGCAAATAGGGTTGATCATCCTTTTTCCTTCTAATTACAGGTTTGTCAACACCCCCGATCTGAGCATTTTCTGTTGATGCCCCAATATGCAAGCCAGACAATAATTCTATTGTAGCTTCGTATCCAATTTTTTTGATTAAAATCGCCATTTTTTGATTTCTTTTTATGATTAATTAATCCCTACCTCCGTGAAATTTGTGAAAAGCCACTGTTGATTCTAATAATTTCACAAATCGATTGAAATTATCCTCATTGCCATCAACAGCTTTTATAGCTGCATCAAACTCTTCATAAAATACTTTTATCCTTTCAGGTTTCTTGTGTCTTCCAACAGCATATGCCAATTTCGCACTTAACATTGGTACATCATCCGCATATTTTTCAAAATTTGCTTGAATTCTTTTTACCTCTCCAAAAAATTTTCTAATTTGTGATGTTGTAAGCGCTGCTTGGTCTTCTTTTGGACCAGCTAAATATTCTCCAAAATGATTAGCCCAGGCAATTGTGGCATTGTCAATTTGTTTCCTTCCGCTCACCCATTCTGTTTCCATTTTCATTTTATATTCTTTCCTAGACACTTCATTTCGTGGGCTATACCCACTTGATTGACTTCCATAATTTCTTTCTCTTTCATTTGCCATTTTATTGTTTTTTAGTTAGTTTTAAAATATATTCTGCCCATCTAGCAGCTAGTGATAGTAAATCAAGATATCGCTCTGATCCAAACTCCTCATTATGAAGAATATTATTTCTAATATTATCTACAAAACTTATAGCCTCTACTTGGGAATCGTGAAGTCTTTCAAGGGTACGGGTGATGCTATAAGCACTATTCCATAGGTAAGAAATATCTTTTGTTTCACTTTTTATACCATCATCCTTAATTTGCTTATATTTCTGAATATTTTGAATTAGTGCTCTACTTACTTCACCATCAAAATAGGTAAAGCTTTCCTTCATGCTTCTCACAAAATCAAACTCCTTATTCCAGCTAACAGTTTCTCCAAAGAAATTTATAGCATTTTTGGATTTACTATTAAACTCTTTTGCTTTTTTTTCCATTTCTCCAGCGAGCTCCGCAGACTTCATAATAGGATATTTTGCACCGACAATCGCAATACCTCCACTTATGGTTATGTCTTCTCGACCAACAAATTGTTTGAATTTATTTCTAACTTTTGCGGCGAACTCTATTATAGCATCCCATCTTCCTACTGCAAATAAATCATCACCTCCTGAATACAGAATTTGTACATAATCTTTAAAAAGCGGATCACTTTGTTGAATATAATTGATATGCCCGCTAAAAAAAGCTTCTAAAAGAAAAGATAAGGTTCCATATGCAGCGAAGGATTTTTTCTGCACTTTATCATCAAATCCATTAATAAATATCTGACCTAGATTATCCACATCCATGCGTAATATAGCAAGTTTAGTATTGGCCCCGTCATTGCTTAATGCTAAATCTTCAAATGTTTTATGTGTTCCATCTACGTTCTCAGGTTGTTTATTTCCTCCATAAAACAAGGTTCTAATGCCTATATTATTTAATTTTTCAAAAAAGGTAGTTTCATTAAGAATTTGAACTGTAGCATTTCCAAATTGACTAGCAGGAAGTTTTTTTATTGTTTCATTATTATTGATATGATAGGCATTATTATTAATAGCAATATCATGTTTTACTCCTTGTCCAATACTTTTATAAGTGACTAAATAATTTCCATTTTTTAGAGCTTCGCCAAGTTTGGACTGCTCAAAAACTGATGGTAATACCATAACCTTTTTTTCGTCATTATTTTCTTTGCTTTTATTAAGGTCAACTAACTTTGTACTTCTTTCTCCTGTTACAGCACAAGCTTTTGAATCAATTTCATAGGATGAGGTTTTGAAAAATATATCAAATTCTACCAATTTTGACAAAAACCTTCTATTCTTTTTGAATGCAGCCCGATCTGATACCAGACGCCACAAATGTCCTAGATCTAAAGTAATATCTTTTTCTAATCCAAGAATTTCTCGTTCTCGATTAGTTATTTCAGAGCTCTGTATTTTGTTAGTCCAGATGTTATCTATTGTTTTAAAAGTCTCATAACTAAATCCAACCGACCCAAATACAGCGTATAATTTACCTTTATATTCTTTCCATAAATAAGATTGAATTTTTAAATCCACTTCTTCTATTGCATCTTTGACTTTTTCCAAATTAGGTAAAAGTAAATACGCTTTACCTCCGCTTGCGTAGATAATATTTGTTTGATAGGCTTGAATGTCATTATGACTGAGCACCTGGTCAATAATATAACTCAATAGCAATTGCAAATAAAAAGATCTCCCTTTTAAACTTTTGGCAGCTTTTTTATTGGCAATATCATAAATAAAATTTTGAATACCGGCGATATCTATACATACCATCAAAAGACAATCTTCATTTTTAATTGGACTGTCTTGTGTACTTTGGAAGTTTATTTCTTTATCATGAAACTCAAAGTAATCATAAATACACAATGCAAGACCAGAAGTAGTCTTTAGATGTTCGTAAAGACTCACGTTGCAGGGTTCCACATTAGTAGCAGATGGTATACACCAAGTATAATTTCTTAATATATCGCAAAGTGAAATAAAATATGAATCAAAGGTTTTGCAACGATTTTCAAGTGATGTAATCTCTTCTGCAAATGAAGACCATAGTTTGGCATAATCTTCAGTTATAAATTTCTCTTTATCATATTTAAGTTCATGAGGAAATATAGTATGATCATCTAAAACATTTAATTTTTTTAAACTAAAAGCATTCGCGGTCAAACTCTTTTTTTCTGCAACTTTTATCTGATCAAAAATACTAGATAGAGGGATTTTCTTGTTAAAATTTTGACCCCATTTTTCTTTAACATTTGTATATCCATCCACCCCTTCTTCTCCTTCATCTGGTCTGTCAATTGATGAAGACCATTTATCTGCTAATGATATAATGCCTTCTAAATGATTACTTGGTTTATGGTGCCTTGCTGACAAAGTTGCAAGATTTACATCCTTATCATCATCAAGTCCCAACTCCTTTCCAATTCCAAAATGATCAAAAAATGCTTGTGTCCATAGAGCATGGCCGTACATTGGACTTTGATTTTCATAGGTAGGAACAGTATGACTAAATTCATGATTTGGAAAAGATTTCCTAATCACATCAGATTCTTTCCAATGCTTATCTCCACGCTCCCAAAACTTTCCAATATCATGCAGTAATGCTGCTAAAACTATTTTTTGTCTATTTTTTATATTCATTTGATTGCATCAATTTTTATTGTTCTTCTTAATTTATTCTTACCCTCCACACGTCCCACATGCCTTCTTCCCATCAGTCGGCCCACACGCCACACAATTTCCGCAAGTAAAATGAGTACACTTGCTATTGTGCCTCACACCTGTATTTTTGTTTCTTGAATAGTGTCCCGTTTGCGCTATCTGATTGCTTTTATGGGCATCCATATTTTGTTGAACATCACTAAACCCTTTCCCAAAATCTTCAGGATAAAACCAAACTTTTATCTTATCTGTAAGACCAGCATAATCAATCGCACTTTGCAACATGATGCCATATTTACGATCTTTGACAGTACGCATAACCACGGCAATACCGGGTTGTTTGTTTGTTTGCAATCCATACCACAATGCCTGTCCGATTGAATTTTTCCAATGATCAGCAAATTCTACCTCAATCGCGTATTGTTCATTTACGATATCAGCTCTGCCACCAGAAAGAACCACCTCCATTTTACCACCTAACACTGCTTGTATCTCTTTGATGTAAAAAGATTCTGGCTGCGCAGATACTATTTGGCTATTCAGGAATAAAAAGAGATAGTAAAATGTAGCTTTAAGCAGTTTCATATTTCCTTCTATGTTCCTGGCGGCTAGATCTTTCTTGCACATCATCAATGGGTTTTACAATTCCAAAGCCGACACTTACTCCTTTTCCGATTCCTGCATATTCTGGAATCAATAGATTGCACTTGAATGTAAGACTGAATGTCAAATGAAAAACCTCCTTATATTCAATGTATTTTTCCTCTTTAATTTCCAGTAATTGTACATTAATAGGAAAAGGAAGGTGAGCATTCAGCTCTTCGGCAAAAAGGGTGATGTGTTTGCTCAACATGTTTTCTACGTAGGCAATTTTATCGACCAATCGTTCCAATTTTTTATATTCAGAAAAATTGTCTTGATTGAGCGCCATGTAATGTAAAATGCTGTATTTAAAATCAGTATCCCAAGTTTGAATCTGCACATACCTCAACCTTACATCCTCTATTTCAAAATCATATTCTTTACCTTTGATGTTGAAAACAAAATCTTTTTCTCTCAAAAGATAATGAATATCGTCTGTCGCTTCAGCCAAACAGATCAAACAAGGTTTGCGGTCTTTGATTTTATATTGGATCAGTGGATATCTATATAAAAATTTATCATCACCCAGATGGTTGTGAAATAAGGTAGACTCCCTTTTGGTTTTCTCTATGATTGCTGCCCTTAATTTTGGGATATCATAAGATTGGAAAGGTTGATCAAATTGAATTTGTAAATACTTTGTTTTATTCATTTTCAGGATTTAATTGCAATAATAAATGGGGCTTTGCATCCTATTTGCAAAGAATTAGTACTCATTTAATGTTAGAAACAAAATTTAGGCCATATTTTAAAAAAAGAACACATATAATAAATTTAATATATGGGTATGCCCCTCCTAGATGAAATTTTACATGGATTTTACATTTACTAACTCACTAAATTCTTTGGTTTTCTTCCACAATTCAGATATCAACCCCCAATTGAATTAAATGAGTGGCGAAGCTGTGCAACCTTCAACACATTTTGCACACTTCTGTTACGTTTGAGTTGTCTCCTCGGCCGTAAATCCGCCAAATATCTGTGAAAACTTGCAGCCGGAATCAATCTTCCTACACTTGAAGCATCATGGTGACCCATTCAACCCAATTCAGGGTTGTATGAAATTGGGGATTTGATTCCCCGGGCTTCGCATGGGGCTAATCAAATTGAACCCTTTCTGGGTTCTGCCCATTTCTTCACCTTTGCCGATCTGTCCCGGGAATGTGGGTAAAATCATTGGTGAAAACTATTTTTCAAGACTTAAAAACACATTTTTTAAATTCATCTTTTAAACAGTTTACTTTTTACAATTTTGCCCTCTCTTTTTGCTAAGTAATAAAGTATGATTCCAATAAGCCATAAAAAAGATGCTGTAAAAATTGACCCCTCAATTCCAACGGCACCTCCAGTTAATATCTCGGGATCATTGAATTTTGATTGAATGATACTGCCCATATCATTTACTCCTGTGAGATTTGAGCCATAAAAAGGCTGAGCAAAATTCCAACCTATATGGAAGAAATAAGGTAGCCATATTCTTTTGGTGTAGATAAACATCATTGCCATTGTAAAGCCCCAAATCAAATAATAAAAAAGACTAAATAGGTTGGAATTGGGATTATAAATGTGTTGCATTTCTACTAACATTCCAATGACGAGGCTGAGATGAGTACCTAACCAATTCTCACATATGCGAATGATCAATCCTCTGTGAAATAAGTCTTCAACCATGGCCGCAACCCGCAACCAACAATACTGTGAAAAACTTCATGGAGTAGTGAGTGGTTGAAAGGCTCATTACTTGATAATACCCTAATAAGTATAAAATGAAAATCGATAATGATATTGTAAAAAACCCTAAGAAAAACCCTGCAAACAATTCTTTTAGCAAATATTTTGTGGAAAGCTCTGTTATTTTTCTTTTATCATAAAACCGGAATAAATAGTAATAACTAACTAACAGTACCATTAATGAAAGACAATGAATAATTGGGTCAGCAATACTTCTATCCTGAATAAAACTATAAAAAAATGGTTTTAATACGAAGTTTTGAATGACGACAAATAGAGAAAAACAGGCGACAATTCCTATGATGATTTTTGTGATTGGAAAATGCAGCAAGCTTTTAATGGATACATTCATTATTTCTTTTGATTTTATTAAATTCAAAATTTTATACAAAGAAAATTCATTATTACCTTTGTAGCAAGTACATACTATAAAGTAGCCTACATACTAAAAGGATAGTATTGTTGATTATCAACATTTTAAATTTATAAATAAATGAAGAATAATATTAAAAAGGCACATTGTGCAGTTGATTATGCCTTCCAACGAATAGGTGGAAAGTATAAGGGCCGAATTTTATGGATATTGAGAGATGGTTTTTTGAGATATGGGGAATTAAAAAGAGCAGTGGTGGGCATCACACCAAAAATGCTTACTCAAACGCTCAAAGAATTGGAAGCCGATGGACTCATTGATAGAAAAGTTTACTTAGAAGTTCCACCGAAGGTTGAATATTCACTTACCGATACAGGTAAAGAATTAATTCCGTTTATTAGTCAAATGAGAAGTTGGGGTGAAAAGCAAATGTCTGCAAATTGAAAATTGGAATTATTAGGGTTTTGTTATATGGGTGCCACTAACGGGTTGGATTCGTGACGGCTATGGTGATAGCCAAAAAGTTATCAAATTCTGTGCTATGGCTTCGTGATTCTTTCTTTCTCTAATGCTTCTTTTATTTCAGCATTTATATCTCGTCCTTCAAAATGCTTTTTGGCTCTCTCAAGTTTTTCAGGAAATAATTCTTTTCCATGATACTTTGAATCTAATGATGGATCAACAGTAATATTATCATTCATTTTTTTAATTTCTTTTACTTCCTGCATTTTCAATATTTTTTTTGAATATAAAATGATGAATAATCTTTACCGACTTTAAAACGTTCGATTTCTCCTTCAAGTTCTCCAAAGAGTATAAAATTTTGCTGAATTATATCCAAAAAAATTGTTAAATATCTCCTATACAAACGATTACGTGAATGAGTACTGCCTTGAGCAAATACAATAGTCCCTTCATAATGTTCAAAAAAATCAAATAAAGTAGATGCGACTGTAAGAAGAACTAAGTCAGTATCCCCATTATTGGTAGTAATGAGATCATCAAGAATTTCACCTGATGAATTTCTGTCTCCAAAAGCTAGATTATAGAAATTTTCATACATATGCTGATATACAACAATCTTAGGAATACTTCCTTTAGGTCCTTCACTTAAAAATTCAAAAGTTAAGTGATCAGATTGTGCTCTAACTTTATATTTTTCTTTATCCATTTATTCCTTCAAAACCTTAAATCTCTGGTCTTCAAACACAAGTTAAGAATTCCCGAAGGAATTTTCTGCCAAATTTAAAGCGTTTTGGACTTTGCCGATAGTCACTTCTTTTAGCACTCGATCCAGCATATCCACCACACACACTACCGTCGCTTCTGTGACACTCAAATTCACTTCATCAGACAGGGTTAGCAGGGTTAGGATAGATGGCAATCTATCTACCATCACTGTCATAGATTATACAGAACCAAAAACAGAAAAGTTCTTAACTCTATATTCTTTACAAAGTTGTTTAATTTGTTCTAAGTTCTTTTCTGAAATTTTCATCACTCATTTATCTAAATTACAAAATTACAATTTTTCCACGGGTTCTATTATGGAAATTGCCACAACGATTTGGCTATGTGCAGTGTCACGCAGGGCATTGCGTATATTTGTTGTTGTTGTTGTTGTTGTTGGCTGGCGTTCTATTTATTTGTCACAAGTTTTGTCTTTACAATAAACCAGGGAACAGTTTCGCAACCATTTTCTTCATTGTTCAAATATTCAAGGACTTGTTTTGAGTTTATGTCACTTTCAAACAAACCTAAATTGTTTAAAGTCAAACCAAATTTTTCTGAAAGTTCTTTCCCAATGTCGTGGCAATGAAATGTATGAAAACTACCACCAAATTCAATTCCAATGTAATCAAACCCTATAAATACTTCGTTTTCGTTTTCTTCAATTTCTTTCAAAAGTGTTAGCCGAAGACCAATGTCTCCCATTTTTTCGGATTGTGGCTTGAACTCTTCAAGAATGTCTGCACGTTCATTGGTGTCAAAGTATAATGCAAATATTTTAATGTCGTCTAATCGAGAAAAGAACCTGTTTTTGTATTCAATTGCTGTCGCCAAGTCTGTAAACACATTTAAAAAGCCAATTTTGTTGTCATTGAATTTATTGTCAACCCAGTTTCTAATCTCATCTATTTGTTGGTCTGTTAAGAAGTAATTCTTTTTAATCTCGTCTAGCTGTTCATTGTTGTCCGATGTCCAACTATAAGACCAAACGTCAAGTATATGGTCATTTATACACTCGCTACAAGTATATATGAAACCATTTTTATCTTCCCCATAATTTTTGGGTTTGAGCTTTGTCAAATAGTAACCACCGAAGTAATATTTTTTCTCTGTGTTGTTCATATGTTTTGGATGTCAGATATACTTGCCACAAACGATTGTCTATACACCACTAATGGCGTATATATCGCATTCAAAACTACTAAATATTTATATATCAATATCATCTATGGGTCTTTTTGTCAAGGATATGAGCTGATCCTTGATATGAGTACATATCTCTGTTGTCTTGACAGATTGGATAATCTAGCTACTCATGCACCATCCTGAAATCAAGTCCCGATTGAATTAAACTAGTGGCGAAGCTATAATTACATTTTGCACACTTCTCTCATTTTGGTGTCGTCTTAATGGACGTAAATCCGTCATGATCCGCGAAAACTTGCAGCTGAAATCAATCTTTCTTTATTTAAAACAACATGGTGACCAATTCAACCCAATTCAGGGTTGTTGGAAATTCGGGATTTGATTCCCCGAGCTTCGCACGGGGCTAATCAAATTGAACCCTTTCTGGGTTCTGCCCAATTCTTCACCTTCACTGCTCTCTGATTTCAATTTATTGGCTTTTGTACCCTTTAATCATACTACAAACCATTAATTTTTATTTCAATGAATTCAAACAGATTAGCAATCTTTTAAATTTTTCAAAAAAAGTTTTTTAAAAGTAGTTTAAACATAAAACTTGACTCTGAACAATACTTATTTAAGACCACTTTTACATATTCATTACAACTCAATTACTCCTTTAATACTTCAAAATTTTATTCAAATTAATTACCAAAGTTTCCATTTCACTAATGGAAATAGTGCCAATTCTTTTTATCAACCTGTCTTTAGCGATGCTTCGTACCTGAAAGGTGAGAATTTCCGATGTCACACTCAACCCATTTTCATTGGATGGTTCCAACACAACCCCACCAATAAATAGTTTTATTTTTGAAGATAATGGGCAAGTGATCACCAAATCATAGTGGTCATTCATGGCATTTCCGCTTATAATCACTACTGGTCTTAAACCACTTTGTTCTTTACCTCTTCTAGGATTCAGATCGGCTAGATAAAGATCACCCTTTTTCATAATCCGATATTTGATCAAGGTAATCCGCAAAACCTTCCTCTGCTATTTCCAACATTTCCTTATCTCCGGCCAATTTCTTAAATGAATCAATAAACATTCGCTTCTCAAGAGCTTCCAGATAATTTACCAAAGCCTTATTAATGATTTCATTTTTTGGAACTTGAAATCTTCTGGCCATTTCATTTAACTTTTCAATAGTTTCTTCTGGCAGACTTGATGTGTAATTTACCATACCTATTACGTTTTATATGCATGAAATGTAAATATAAAGTATAATTTGATAAAACTTCTTTCTAAGTTTGGGATTAATCTAAATTTATTTGAAATCCAAACGTTTCCCTTCCTTAAAAATAATCCCAACCCCTCTCCCTTTTTCAAAACCCAAACCGTACTTTTGTCGTTGTCTCACTGACAAGCTTTAATGCATTCTAAAAAGTAACTATTTATGGCTGATTCCCCCATTTATACAGAGCTCGATCACATCCACGTGATCGGAGCCAAAGAAAATAACCTCAAAGACATATCCATCAAAATACCTCGCGATAAGTTGGTGGTTATCACAGGATTAAGTGGTAGTGGCAAGTCTTCATTGGCTTTCGACACCATCTATGCTGAGGGTCAACGGCGGTACATGGAGACGTTTTCTGCGTATGCAAGGCAATTTCTCGGCAATATGGATCGTCCTGAAGTGGAGAAAATTGATGGGCTCAGTCCGGTAATTTCGATCGAACAAAAAACTACAGCTTGGAATCCTCGCTCTACCGTGGGAACTACAACTGAAATTTATGATTTTCTGCGACTCCTTTTTGCTCGAATTGGTGAGGCCTATTCTCACACGACGGGTAAAAGAATGATCAAATACACAGAGGAAGCCATCATTGATCATATTTATTCCCACTTTCAAGGAAAGAAAATTGTCATTTTAGCGCCTGTTGTACGTGGGCGTAAAGGCCATTATCGGGAGCTTTTTGATCAAACTCGCAAAAAGGGCTACACCAAAGTGCGGGTCGATGGCGTCATCGTAGATTTGGAAGAAAATTATCAGGTTGACCGTTTCAAAACGCACGATATTGAAGTAGTCATCGATCGCATAAAAGTCGAGACCGATAAAAGGGCAAGGATCAGTTCTTCTTTATCCACCGCATTCAGAATGGGCAACGATTTGATCTTTGTCCTCAATCTGGACGACGACATTGTGGCACCTTTTTCCAAACAATTGATGGACCCGGACTCTGGGGTTTCTTACGAAGAACCGTCGCCAAACAGTTTTTCATTCAACTCTCCATATGGCAGTTG
Source organism: Bacteroidota bacterium (assembly GCA_029567325.1). GTDB lineage: Bacteria > Bacteroidota > Bacteroidia > Chitinophagales > Saprospiraceae > JADKBO01. Next base: position 24,214 of record JAKQLF010000254.1, read on the forward strand.
TGAAACGTGTAAAGGACTTGGTGAAACTTTTGAGGCTGATCTCAAACTCGTAATTCCAGATCCTAGCAAAAGCATCAATGAAGAAGGCATCAAGCCATTTGGTGCTGTGCGCGACAACACCACTTTTGCACAACTGAAAGCCATTGCCAAAAAGTTTAAATTTTCATTCAGCGATCCAGTGGAGTCCATTCCTAAAGAAGCTTTGGAAGTAATTCTAAATGGCGGCGACAGTACTTTCGGCGGCAAATACGACTACATACCCCACGATTATGTGTACAATTTGGGAGAAAAAGGTCTCCTCAATATGTTGAAATCATGGTACGAAGAAACTACTTCTGAAAAAATAAGAATTTGGGCTGAAGAATTTATGACTGTAGTGACTTGTCCCACCTGTGATGGTTACAGGCTCAAACGAGATTCACTATATTTCAAACTTGGTGGAAAACACATCGGGCAATTGGCTCAAATGGACATCAGTGACTTACGTGTGTTTATTGGTGGATTACCTCAACATTTGGACGAGAAACAAAAAGCAATCTCCGCAGAAATTCTGAAAGAAATTGCCATGCGTCTCGATTTTCTATTGGAAGTCGGCCTCGATTATCTTTCTCTGGATCGGCCAACAAGAACACTCAGTGGAGGTGAATCGCAAAGAACGAGATTGGCCACACAAATTGGTAGTCAGCTCACAGGCATCACCTACATCATGGATGAGCCAAGTATTGGTTTGCACCAACGCGACAACCATCGACTCATCAAAGCTTTGAAAAATCTCACTGAAATAGGGAATTCTGTTTTGGTGGTAGAACACGACAAAGACATCATGCTGGCCTCCGATTATTTGATTGATATGGGCCCAGGAGCTGGTTTACATGGCGGCGGTATTGTGGCAGAAGGAACTCCGGAAGAATTCATGAAATTGGAAAGCACTACTGCTGATTATTTGGCGGATCGAATAAAGATTGAAATTCCTAAAAAAAGACGCAAAGGAAATGGGCATTTTTTGAAATTGAATGGGGCGAAAGGTCACAATCTGAAGGATGTTTCGATCGAAATTCCTCTTGGAACATTGGTTTTGGTAACGGGTGTTTCCGGAAGCGGAAAGTCTTCTTTGATCAACGAAACGCTCTACCCTATTTTGCGTAAACATTTTTATAATAGTTTGCAAAAGCCGCTGGAATATGAAAGTATTGAAGGTTTGGAACATTTGGACAAAGTCATAGAAATTGACCAGTCACCCATTGGCCGAACACCTAGATCCAATCCAGCAACATACATTGGTGTTTTTGACGACATCCGGAAAATATTTGCAACACACCCTGAAGCCAAAATCCGAGGATATAAACCAGGTAGATTTTCTTTCAATGTATCAGGTGGTAGATGTGAAACCTGTCAAGGTGCCGGTAGAAAGGTCATTGAAATGAATTTTCTGCCTGATGTGCTCGTAGATTGTGAAACTTGTATGGGCAAAAGGTATAATCGAGAGACCTTAGAAATACTATTTAAAGGAAAATCGATCTCTGATATTTTGGAAATGAGCGTTGAAGAAGCTGCACCATTTTTTGAAAACATTCCAAATATTTACCGAAAACTTAAAACGCTGGACAGCGTCGGTTTGGGTTACATCACGCTCGGCCAACAAGCCACTACCCTATCTGGAGGCGAAGCACAAAGGGTAAAACTATCTGAAGAACTTTCAAAAAAAGACACTGGAAATACCATTTACATTTTAGACGAGCCTACCACAGGTTTGCACTTTCAAGACATCAAACACTTGATAGAAGTGCTCGACCGACTTGTCAACAAAGGCAATACGGTCATTGTCATAGAGCACAACATGGACGTCATCAAAGTAGCTGATTATGTGATTGATGTAGGACCAGAAGCAGGAAGAAATGGTGGAAATATTGTATTCCAAGGTTCACCAGAAAAACTGATCAAAATAAAAAATAGCCATACAGCTACTTATTTGAAAGCAGAGTTTAGGTAAATAGAGTTCAAAAGAAATTTTAAATAATTCTATGGACGAAAGCAGAAAGACGAAAGAAGAAAGATAAAAGCTGTTTTTAGAATCCATAAGAGGTTTTAAAAGGCTTTTTCATTCCTTTTTTTCTTAGGATCTATTAAATAATGAGGTACATTTCACGACTTTTTAAATTGGCCGTTGGGATTTTGTCATGATTTTTGGAAGCTTCGCCAAAAATCCCGCCAAAATCATATTCACTTTTCATTTTTTGCCATGGACTTCATCCATGGTTATTAATATTTTACCCCTCTGGGGTAATTTGTTGATTACTTTTTACGCTTTTTCCATGATTCAGGGACTTGGAAATGTGTGCCTGGAAGACCTAACTTAAGTGCTTGTCTTTCTGTTCTTTCAATTAAATCATAAACTCGATTGGCCTCTACTTCATTGGTTTCTTCGGCTATCAAGAGCGCTGCATAATTCTTAGATTGCTCAAAAGCATCCATCCAATAATAAGCCATGGAAATATTGAATAAACAAGCATATCTGATAAAACTTTCGTCAGATTCGTTGTATTCAGGTAGTTTTTTGATCCAAAATTCAATGGCAGGCTGTATTTTTTTGCGGTATTTTTCAGTATTGTCGGACTTCAATTGATTGAAAGCGGCTTTGACAATTTTGTTATTGGAATAGAATTTTTTGAAATCCCGATGATTTTCGTCCTTGATGATCCTGAAATCAACACTACTGGTAGCTTCCAAGAAGCCAAAATGTTGATTTATTTCAGTATTGATGGCCTCAAAACCAGATTTGATCAACGAACTTTTGATTTCATTGACCTCCGTGTTTCCATTTTTAAACCACCATTCATCACATTCCTTGATGGTTTTGAAAGAGGAAGATTGATAGGTTTCTCTTTTATCACGGTTCACGACAATTACTTCGTCTAATAAACTAGAATCTGGACGGTAGATGCGATAAGAAACTAGGTTACTGTAAGCAAGCTCCCGCTGATAAACATCAAAAGGAATACCGTTTTTATCCATCCGAGTGCTGGTTTTCATGCCTTTATCATAAAAGTAACCCGTACCTACGTACATGCTGATCATGACATCTGGTGACTTAGAAACTTCTTTAAAACCCTTGAGATTTACCTTGTTTTTAAGACTTGCGAAACTATTCCCCAAAGCGTAAAGCTCTTGTATGTTTTTTCGGTCGATATCCAATGAATATGTGCGAACTGAATCTCCCAATTTCTCTTGAGGGAGTTTGATAAAAGGCGCTTTCACGACTAAGTCAGCATATCCTGATCTAAAACAAGATGACAATAGCAAAGCCATAAATATCAATAGGAAAAAATGCTTTAACATGTTTGTTTTTAATCTCATTACATCTCAAGATAACCTTAAAATCAATCTTTTATTTTTGGGCTCTTAAATATAAATAGTAAGCAACGAAACTAAAAACTATATTAGGAACCCATACTCCAACTGAAGCAGGAATGGAAAGGTTGCTGGCAAAGGTGATCGAGAACTTTGAAATAATGACAAAAGCTGCACCAATGATGATGCCCATGGCCAGGTGAAAACCCATTCCACCTCTCACTTTACGTGATGCAACACTCACCCCAATGATCGTGAGGATGATGATGGTAAAAGGATCTGCAGTTCTGCGATATAATTCAATGACATATTTCTTGGCCGTGTCCATACCTTTGGCTCTTTCGCCAGCAATGAAGGCTCTCAGTTCAGAAGTGGAAAGCATTTCCATTTGCCTACTGTATCTTACAAAATCATCTGGTTTGAATGGATATTTTACCAACTTTTGAGTATCGGGAAACATGATCAGATTTTCCCTCAAACTGTCGATGGTATGAATTTCATAATTGATCATGCGCCATTTTCCGCTATCTGGCAAATAAGTAAGCCGTTCTGCCTTGAGAATTTCAACTAGTTTATTGTTTTTGAATGTCTCTACCCGGAAGTTATATGCTGTACTATCCCTGGAGCTAAACATTCTGAAATATGCCTTTTCATTAGGCGAAATATAAAAGTGTTGATCTGCAGCTACGGTCGATTTGGCCGTTCGCCGAATGTATTCTGACTCAAATTCATTTTTTATCCGATTGCTATTGGGAATGAGGTAATTGTTGCCCAACCATAATAAAACAGATAGAAAGATTGCTGCGACGAAATAGGGCCTTAATAATCGATCGTAACTAACTCCGGCAGCTAAAATGGAAACAATTTCTGATTCTCTGGCAAGCCTACTCGTAAAAAATATCACTGCCAATAGTGCAAATAAAGGCCAAAGCAAACCATTGATCCAAGGAATAAAGTTGAGGTAGTAATCCTTTATGATGTGCCCAACGGTAGTATCTGCAGCTAAAAACTTATCTACTTTTTCAAAAAAATCGATGCAAATGGCAATCAGTGTGATCATTAAAATGGTGAAAGCAAATGTCACCAAGTAATTTTTTATGATGTACCAATCTAGTTTTTTCAGCAATGGATTTATGTATTATATCTTTCAAAAATAGTTAATAATGGCAAATTTCTAAATTTCCTGAGCATCTACCTAGTTGCAAAGTGGATTGCTTTATGATTATTGTTTGAATGCTATAAGGACTTTAGTAAACTCATCAATTAATTCCTTACCACCTGGGGAAAATTGATCATATTTTTTTGATTCGAATGCTTCTGCTGCCAAAGCAAAATTATCTGCCATGATCTCATCGGGATGGATGATGTACTGTGTATTGTCCTTTATTTTTTCAAAAAAACCTTCCATAGATTTCAAAGCAGCAGGAATAGTGTCAACCCTTCCGTCAACTGCGATGTCATAAAAATCGAAATTGATATAATCAAAAAATGCAGGCGATGAAGAGGTATATTTTGGAAATTTGGAAGTCAATATAGGAATCACCAAATCTTCTTGCAGTTTGATGGCATAATCATAGTTTGCACCATCGGGATTGGTCAAAACTTTGCTGGAAAGTGCTTCATCAAACTTTAATTTTATGCCATGACTTTCAAATCCTATGAGGCCATAGGCAGATTTTCTCAAGCCTGGATATTTTCTTGAAAGAATGTGCCACAGCTCATGATACATGGTTGTGATGTTGGATTTCCAATCTTTTTTGAATGCATCTTCTGGAATAAAAATGGTATTTTCTCTTGTATAAAAAGTACCTGCACCATAATGATCCAGCTTTATTTTCACAATGTTGACTTCATCAATCAATAATGCTGGATTGAGCAACTCAAGTCCTTTCTTCACATAAAAAAACATAGAATCCACGTAAGCTTTGTCCGCCGCGTTTGGATTACTTACTTGTGTTTTCAGAAAAGGAATAAATGCTTTTAATGCGGATGACCTATCTTTAAAACCTTCAGATTTTTTCATTTGAATGGACATTTCTAGCGCTGAAATTTGATCAAAATAATGATCGGACTTGTCTGTTGTTATCAGTTCAGCTGCTCGCGTACTATCTACCAAGGTTACTTTGAAAATTGGTTTTGTCTCTGCCTTAGCGGCCTTACAAGCAATACCAAAATAAACCAGTAATACCCCAAAAAATAGGACAAAAAAGCTCTTCTTAAATGATTGCATGGTTGATATTTTATTGATTATGAAGGTTTTCCTACTTGTTTAAGGCTCAAATTTATACGATTGCGAGGTAAATCCAAAGCTATAATTTTCACGGTCATACTTTGTCCTAGTTTTAAAACTTCTGCGGGGTCTGAAATGAAGGTATTTGATATTTCAGAAATATGCAATAAGCCATTTTCCTTAATGCCAATATCTACGAAAGCGCCAAATTTGGTAATATTATTTACAATGCCTGGTAGTTCCATGCCGACATAAAGATCTTCGCTACTTTTCACTGCTTTGGAAAATGAAAATGATTTGGCACTTCCTCGTGGGTCATGGCCTGGCATCTGCAACTCTTTAGCAATGTCTTTCAAGGTAGGCATACCAAATTTATTGTCTACATATTTTTCCAGCTGCACCTTGGCAAGGATTTCCTTCTTGCCAATAATGTCATCTGTTTTTATTCCAAGGTCTTTGGCAATTCTGTGCACTACTTCGTAGGACTCGGGGTGAACACCAGTATTATCCAAAGCACTTTTGCCGTCTCTTATTCGGAGAAAACCTACACTTTGTTCATAAGCTTTTGGGCCGAGTCTAGGCACTTTCAACAATTCTTCTCTTTTGGCAAAAGCACCAACTTTAAAACGATAATCAACAATATTTTGCGCCAAGGTGGGTCCAAGGCCAGAAATATATTGCAACAAATGGCTGCTAGCGGTATTGAGGTCTACACCTACTTGATTGACCGCATTGATCACCGTCTGATCCAATCCTTCCTTTAGTTTTCCCTGATCGACGTCGTGTTGATATTGTCCTACACCTATGGATTTTGCATCAATTTTCACCAGTTCTGCCAAGGGATCCATGAGGCGCCGACCTATGCTGATAGAGCCTCTTACTGTTGCGTCCAAATTAGGAAATTCGTCTCGACCAGTTTTTGAAGCAGAGTAAATAGATGCCCCGCTTTCTGAAACCACAAAAACATCAATCGGTGTATTTAAATGCTCAATTACCTGATCAACAAATGCTTTGGTTTCTCTTGAGGCTGTACCATTTCCAATTGCAATTGCTTCAATATCAAATTTTTCGATCAAATACTTTAATTGTTTCCCTGCTTGTGCACTTTCATTTTGAGGAGGATTGGGGTATATGGTTTCATGATGAATCAGATCAGCAGTTGCAGAAAGACAAACCAATTTACAACCGGTTTTGAAGCCTGGATCAAGGGCAAGCACCGGTTTACTGCCTAAGGGAGCAGTTAGCAATAGTTGCTTCAAATTATTGCAAAAAACAGCAATGGCTTCTTTATCTGCTTTTTCTTTATAATTGGATAAAACAGCATTTTCGACTGATGGAAGTAAAAGTCTTTGGAGCCCATCTTTCACAGCTTCTTTGATTAGATCTGAAGCTGGCCCATGTGATTTTACGATCCGCTCTTGAATTTTCGAAATCAAGACTTCTTCATCTGCGTCTACTTTTACTCTGAGAAATCCTTCTTCTTTACCTCTCATCATGGCCAAAAAACGATGTGAAGGGCACTTAACCAATGCTTCTGAAAATTCGAAATAATCTTGATAATCTGTGGCTGCCTCTTTTTTAGTTCCAACAACCTTACTGGTAATTTTACCAAATCGCGTATTCTGGTTGCGCAAATACTCTCTGTTGTTTGGGTTTTCGCTGACCCATTCTGCGATGATGTCCTTGGCCCCAGCCAATGCTTCTGCCACGGTGATTACATCATCATTTAAAAACCTTTTTGCATCGTCCAGCGGATTGGATCTCTGGGCCATAATTAGTTTTGCCAGGCCCTCTAAACCTTTTTCTTTGGCGATATCTCCACGAGTTTTCTTTCTCTTTTTGTAAGGAAGATATAGGTCTTCCAAGACTATTTTATCTTCACATTTAAGGATGGTTTGCTTCAACTCTTCTGTCAACAAACCACTTTCTGCAATAGCCGATAGAATGGTTTGTTTGCGCTCTTCCAAGGTATCAAAATCTTTCTTGGTATCAACTATTTTGGCTATGTCTACTTCATCCAATTGCCCAGTTACTTCTTTTCTATACCTTGCCAAAAAAGGAATGGTTGCCCCTTCATCAGTCAATTTGATGACATTCACAACCGATTTATACGGTAAGCCCGTTTGTTGAGCTACTTTCTGTAATATATCCAAATGTACTTATTTTAATTAAGGCACAATGATACGATAGTTCGTAAAAATTGATGGTAAAAAGATGAATTCGGTTTTCTTTTATCATCTTCGATTTCCTTTTTTGAATCTTCCCACCAAATTCAAACTAGGAGATATTGGGCTAAAGCCCGAGTTGCGGGAGCATTTGTTTGCCACAGGCTAAAGCCAGCGGCAAATGAGCAAATTGTCAACCAATGTTATGAATCTTTAAAAATTCTGAGATTATTACTCTGCAAAAAACTGATTGCTGACAAGTCGAAACAAAAAGCTGGTGGCTC
>JAKQLF010000263.1 GCA_029567325.1 Bacteroidota bacterium
GATTGTGGCGATGATGATTTCTTATTTGAAGGAAATGCATTGATGCACATTGCATTGCGAAAAGCTGAAATTCCACACGAATATAGGGTGCGACAAGGAGGCCATACTTGGACTTATTGGAGAGAATCACTTCCAGAAGTGCTTGGATTTGTATCACTTGGCTTTCATCAATTCTAGATTCGTTAAGACAAAAACATATTTTTTTCCAGAAATGAAAATGGGATTTATTTGTAAAACAAACAAATCCTTCATTTATCTTATATTTCCAACATATCTTCTAAATTTGCACCTTCTTTAGTACGATATAGAAATATTAAATGGATAAGAAAACCGTTCTCTCTTGTATACAACCTACAGGAGATATGCACTTGGGCAACTATTTTGGCGCTGTCCAGAACTGGGTTAACCTCCAAAACGATTATCAATGTATTTATGGAGTGGTAGATTATCATGCCATGACGATGCCATATGACGTTGCAAAGCTGAGAAACAATACCTGGGAGTTGATTACCAATCTCATGGCCGTTGGTGTGAAAGCAGAGAATTTGTTTGTTCAGTCCTTGGTCCCCGAGCATACAGAACTTGGTTGGATTTTCAATTGTTTTTGTTCTTACGGACAGTTGACTAGGATGACCCAATTCAAGGACAAAAGTTCTCAAATTTCGGAAAGTAGCAAAGAGGAATTTATTTCAGTAGGTTTGTTGGACTATCCAGTTTTACAATCAGCTGATATATTGATTTATAAAGCAGATTATGTTCCCGTAGGAAAGGATCAAGAGCAACATTTGGAGTTGACCAGAGACATTGCACAAAGGTTTAATAATCAAGCAGGAAAGGAATATTTTGTACTTCCTGAAGGTCTTTATACCGCTACTCCAAAAATAAAATCAACAGCAGATCCTTCCAAAAAGATGTCAAAATCTGCAGGTGAAAAACATTATATCTCTCTGTTTGCCGAACCAGAAAGAATCACTAAACAAATAAAGTCTGCTGTTACTGATTTGGGCGAATCCACTGATGGTAAAATGAGTGATGGAGTCGAGAATCTATTTGAAATGATGAAAGCTGCAGGTGCCATGGAAGCATACAATGCGCTCCAACAAGATTTTGTCAACGGTTCACTCAAGTATGTAGATCTAAAAGAAGCCACAGCAAAAGCTTTGTTGGATATGACTGCCGTTTTTAGAGATGAGAAAGCAGCACTCAATGCAGATAAAAAAGCAATCAAAGAAGCTGTAAAATCTTCTTCTGAAGTGATTAGAAAAAAAGCTCAACAAACTTTGAAAGAAGTAAAAGAATTAATCGGCCTTTTGAATGTGAGATATTAAGCAAGATAAAAACAAATGGGTATCTTATTTAAATCGAGATACCTTAGTTATCCATTAAATTGATCAATTAAATTGCCAATACAACCAGTTATCATGAAAGAAAAAGTTGTTATATTAGATTTTGGCTCACAGTATACTCAATTGATAGCCAGAAGGTTGAGAGAATTAAATGTATTTTGCGAAATCTTCCCTTACAATAAAGACCTTAGTGAACTGGGGCATGTAGATGCATTTATCCTCTCTGGCAGTCCTTTTTCTGTCCTTGATGAAAATGCTTTACATTTGGATTTGTCTGCGATTTTAGGCAAGTATCCAATCCTAGGCGTTTGCTACGGTGCTCAAATGACCGCTCAACAATTAGGTGGTAGAGTTTTAAAGTCTGAAAAAAGAGAATATGGTAAGGCTAAGATGAATATCCTTGACCATGATTGTGCTTTGTTCAAAAACATGAGCGATGGTTCTCAAATCTGGATGAGTCATGGTGACACGATCGCTGCCCTACCCGTTCACTTTGAATTGATAGCCAATACAGACGGTATTCCTGTCGCAGCATTCAAAAGCAAAGAAGATGCATATGAAAAACCAATCTACTGTATTCAATTTCACCCAGAGGTAACACACAGTTTGGAAGGTATGCAATTACTTTCAAATTTTGTATTTGACATCGCAGGCCTCAAGGGTGAGTGGACACCCGCATCTTTTGTAGAAGAAAAAGTAACCGAACTCAAAGAAACTCTTGGAAATGACAAGGTATTATTGGGTTTATCCGGTGGTGTAGATAGCAGCGTAGCAGCATCACTCATTCACAAAGCAATTGGTACAAATTTATATTGTGTCTTCATCGATAATGGCCTTTTGAGAAAAGACGAATTTCATTCTGTGCTTGAGTCTTATAAACACATGGGTCTCAATGTCATTGGCGTCGATGCTTCCGACGATTTTCTTTCTGAGCTAGAAGGTGTTTCTGATCCAGAGACAAAAAGAAAAGCCATCGGTAGAGTATTTATAGAAGTCTTTGAACGAGAAGCACATAAAATCACTGATGTTAACTGGTTGGCTCAAGGTACCATTTACCCAGATGTCATCGAGTCTGTGTCTGTACACGGACCAAGTGTGACGATCAAGTCCCACCACAATGTGGGCGGTCTTCCAGATAAATTGAGGTTGAAAATTGTTGAGCCCCTCAGAATGCTTTTTAAAGATGAAGTAAGAAGAGTTGGAAAAGAATTGGGCTTAGATAAAAATTTGATAGGCAGACATCCATTTCCTGGCCCGGGCTTAGCCATCAGAGTTTTAGGTGCAATTAGCAAAGAAAAAGTAAGACTCTGTCAAGAAGCTGATGCCATTTACATCAATAAATTGAGACAGTGGAATTTGTATGATGAAGTTTGGCAGGCTGGAGCTATCTTGTTACCCGTACAATCCGTAGGTGTTATGGGTGATGAAAGGACTTATGAATTTACAATTGCCCTCAGGTGTGTAAATTCTGTTGATGGCATGACTGCTGAATGGTCAAAATTGCCACACGAATTTCTAGCTGAAGTATCTAGTGAAATCATAAACAATGTGAAAGGTATCAATAGAGTGGTTTATGACATCAGCACAAAACCACCTGCAACCATCGAATGGGAGTAATCCTCTTGATGGAGCCAAAACCGATTTTTAATTTGTTTTGATTGGCCAATATACTGGTTTAATAAAAATAAGGACCCTCCAGAATCCCAATGTTATACATATGAAAATCATTCAATTGCGTTATATTCGCATAAATTGTACTTTTTGATGACCAAACTAATGCATATTACATTTTCACTTCGTGTAATCTTTTTATTCGGTTTAATGAGTATGGTTGTATCCTGTAGTACTTCCAAAAAGACAAAGGATAAAGTTCAAATTGTCAAAAATGAAGATGACAATAAGGAAAAAGAACCAGCACCAACCAAAGTAGATACCGTAATTTCCACTCCAAAGGTTGTTGATCCTATAAAGGACAATGATCCAAAGATGGGGCCGGCAGATTTTATCAAACAAACTTATCGCATTGCCCTTTTATTTCCTTTGGACGCCTCATCTGGAGTCATAGACAATAGGGAAAATTTACGATTTATACAATATTACGGTGGCGTAAAACTTGCGGGTCAAAAACTGGAAGAACTTGGTTCTAAGTTTGAAATAGATGTTATTGACACCAAAGAAGGCATTTATAGAAGTTCTTTGCAAAAAAAATGGGACCTTATCATTGGTCCTTATGCCTCAGCATCATCAGAGTCTTCAAAAAATGATCTGCAGACTGTGATGAATTTTGGAAAAGAACTTCTATAAATGCCTTCTTTGGTGTCAATAACATCTATTTCAAACTTAGAACCAAGTTCTTCCAGTTTTTGACACCAAAGAAG
>JAKQLF010000279.1 GCA_029567325.1 Bacteroidota bacterium
ATATCCATCATGATTTTGCGTGGAGAAAGCTTCTTGCCAGTGAGATTTGCAGGACATACTGCCGAACATCTACCACATTCGGTACAAGTGTAAGCGTTCATGATATTGGTCCAACTAAGATCAAAAATGTCTTTTGCACCAAATTCTGGCAACTCACCATCCGTACTTGATGGTACATCGCTCTCTATACCCAACATCGATTTCACCTCATTCATGATTTCTGGCATGTTTTCCATTTTTCCACGTGAAGTGAGCTTGCTGAAATAAACATTCGGGAAGGCTAAGAATATGTGCAAATGTTTGGAATAGGGTAGGTAGATGATAAATCCGAACACCACCATCAAATGCAACCACCATCCTGCCCGCTCTAACAGTTGTAGTGTACTCATTTCAAATCCGCCAAAAACAGCAGGGCCAAACCATGCTGAAATGGCCAATTTCCCAGTATCGGGATAATGTGTCGGATCCAAAGTTTGTAGAACTGAGTCGGTACCATTCATCGTAAAAATACCTGTAACTAAAAGAATTTCGGCAAAAAGAATAATATTAGCATCCAATTTTGGCCAACCGTTCAATTCTGATTTGACGAGTCTTGGTACTTTGAGCATGTTACGTCTGTACAGAAATGCAAAAGTGGCGATCAATGCTAGAAAAGAAAGAACTTCTATTGTGCTGATTATCAACGTATAAAATCCACCCAAGAATGGTGCAAAAAATCGGTGCACACCAAAGATACCATCAATAAATATCTCTAATAATTCTATTTGTGTAAAAAGAAATGCAACGTATATAAATAAGTGCAGTAATGCTGGAATCCAGTTTTTAAACATTTTTTGTTGGCCAAATGCTACTAAAAGAACATTTTTCCATCTCGTAACAGTGTCTCCAGATATATCTTGAGCTTTGCCAAGTTGGACATTGTCATATATTTTTTTGAACTGTCTGAAGGCGATGTAAAACGTGATCGCCGACAATAAAATGAATAATATTTGTTGCATAATGATCGCTTAATTATATATTTCGATGCCAAAATACAAATTTATTCTTTTTTGCATACATTTGCATTCATATTTAAATCAAATCTAAAGTATGCAGGTATTAAATGATTATCAGATAAAGCAAAAGATACAGCGGTTGTCATATGAGATTTTGGAAAACAATCTTGATGAAGATGAGATTATTCTGGTAGGGATCAATAATAATGGTTATGGTTTTGCAAAGTTATTGTTTGAGTCACTAACAGCTATTTCAGATAAAAAAGTGGTG
>JAKQLF010000282.1 GCA_029567325.1 Bacteroidota bacterium
GAAGCAACTTCACCTCAAAAAGTATTTCAAAGCGGCATTTCTAAAAAGGACAATGTGCACGGGAAGTTTGCATACCAAAATCCTGCTGAGATTGCGGGAAAAAGCATTTTACTGATTGATGACATCTTTGATAGCGGTTATACCATCAAAGAGATTGGCCAATATTTGACAAACATAGGAGCCACAACCATTGCACCACTTGTAATTGCAAGAACGGTAGGAGGCGACATTTAAAAAGAATTAAAATGAACGAATACATAGATAAAACATATTGGATAGCCGTGGCACATCTACCCAAGTGGTCGGTAGAAAGGACAAATCGCTTCATCATTCAAATCATTCACGAAAACAAAATGTCGTGGGATGATTTCTTTGCCTTAGATAAAAAGGGATGGAAAGAATTATTTGCTTTCACTGACAAGGAGTTGGCTGACTTGGAGTATGCTAAAACGGATATGCCTCGATTAGCTTTCATTGCCGAGCAATTGCAAAATGAAGGATTTCAAATTATTCCTATTAATTCTACGGATTACCCTGTGGTATTAAAAGAGAATTTGAAAATCAAAAGTTCTCCGCCTGTCCTTTACATCAAAGGCAGAAAGGGATTGCTTCAAGAGGACGCGGTAGCCATTGTTGGTTCAAGAAAAGCCGGAGATAAGGCATTATCGTTTACTGACCATGTAGCAAAGAAAAGTGTAAAAGAATTTAAAGTTGTGGTGAGTGGTTTTGCTAAAGGAGTTGATAAACAGGCTTTGGACAGCACGATAGAAGCCAATGGAAAGAGTATCATTGTTTTGCCACAAGGCATTTTAACCTTTCAATCAGGTTTTAAAAAATACTATGAGCCTATTGTAAACGGAGATGTTTTGGTATTGAGCACATTTTTCCCAAAAGCAGGTTGGGATGTCGGCTTGGCAATGGCCAGAAATGCTTATATCTATGGTTTGGCAAAGGAAATTTATGTAGCTGAATCAGACAGCAAAGGCGGCACTTGGGAAGGTGCAATGGATGGATTGAAAAGAGGTCGTAAAATCTATGTTCGTTACCCTGAACCCAAAGAGAAAAATGCCAACCTCAAATTAGTAGAATTGGGTGCTTTGGCAGTAAACATGGACGGTGAAGTAGTTGATTCAAAAATAAAAGCACCATCTGAGTTATTTGAACCAGCACAAAAAAATGAGGTGAATGAACCAGCAACTGATTATGAAAACAGTAAAAGAAACATCGAGAAGGAAATACTAGAATTCTTAAACAAAGGAACTTATACATCAAAGGAAATTTTGCTTGGCTTGAAATTGGATTGGGACAGTAGGAAACTGACCAGTTTCTTAAAGAAGAATCCGAACGTAAAAACAGTTGCCGGAAAGCCTGCAAAATTCACCAGAACAGATGTTATATCTCCAACCTTATTTGGATAGCATGACTTGGGAATACTCAGAAGATAATTTAATAGAACAAACAGCGATTGATTTATTTTTCAATCAGTTGGGTTGGGATACGCTATTGGCTTACAA
>JAKQLF010000285.1 GCA_029567325.1 Bacteroidota bacterium
TAAACGCAATTTCAAGAGCAGCCCCTTTTTTCTAGTCTTGCATCACCGTACAGACTAGTGCAGTTTTTTCCTTCCATCATTTTTTATTACAAATATATAAATTATTCATAATATATATTTAGATGTGTCCTAACCTCAGGCGGCGAGCTACGAGCTTTCAGTTATCAGTATTCAGTTGTCAGCTTTTATGGCAGGAAACGCGATACTGGAGACAGGAGACGGGAAAGCTTGAAGTTTCATGATTTTGTTTGACAACATTTATTCGAGATTCCGTATTGAAATGTCTTGAGCATTATTATGCAATTTCAATAAGGATAGTGAAACTCGGGGAGCTACTCCGAATGGAGTTGAATAGGCCGCAATGTTTTCTTTGGCAGCATGATATGAATGAAGAAAATATAGAAAAAAAAAGAGAAGTTTTATGGTGCCTAGGCTTTAGCCTACCGGCAAAAGATGCGTGAGCATGCAGGGTCAAAGGGCTCGCCACCATAAAAGGAAAAAAAAATAAAAAATATTTTTCAAAAAATGAGTACAAAAAAGTAAAGGGATACTCTCTGTTTATGAAGTCGGTAATGATCACATTTGAATCAAAACCAATAAACAAAAATTATTCAATAACAGTAAACATTTTTATCATGTACAATCAATTTAAATCCCTCTTTTTAGTAGCTGTACTTTTTTCATTTTTTGCCATCGGATGTCAAAAAGAAGACAATGTAAGTGACGTTGAAAATTACACCAATGGCGTTGTGGACGAATTGCAAGAAAGAGCAGCTTGTGGAATGGCCAGATGTTACGAATTGGTTTTTCCACTTTCCATTGTTTTTCCAGACAACACTACCGCAGTCATTGACTCCATGGGAGCGATGAAAGCAGCTGTCAAAGCATGGCGCACAGCAAATCCTGATGTAAAAGGCAAAACAGAGTTTGTATTCCCGATCACAGTCATCGAAGAAGACGGTACAATCATCACCGTCGATGACAATGCAGGCTTGAGAGAAATTGCCAAAGAATGTCGCAGAGAAATCAAAGGCGGCGGACACGGCAGAGGCGAACACTGCTTCAAAATTCAATTCCCATTCAGTGTACAAAAAGCTGACGGCACGATTGTGGTCATTGAAAGCGCATCTGATTTACCAAAACCAGGTCAACACATGGGTGGTATGCCTACTGCTGATGTGAGACCAGCCTTGGTTTTCCCGATCACTGTTACACTCAAGGACGGAACTTCTCAAGTTGTAAACTCCAAGGAAGAGTTGATTGCCCTCAAAGATTCTTGTAAATAAACTGACACGAAAGATTGTTGCCCAAAGAAAGTGGGCAACAATCTTTTTTAGGGCGAGAGACGAAAGATGAAAGACGAGAGATGGCTGTGAGCTGCGAGCCACGAGCCACGATTTTTTCGATTTTCGTACTCCAATCTCCGTTAATTTTTTTGCTATATTTAATTTTTAAACAACGTCAGGACTTTTGTAAATTTTTATGACAAACGATCAACAACTGTGGCATAACTTTAAAGCGGGAGATAAAGCTGCTTTTGAGCAAATTTACAGGCAAGAAATTGGTTTTCTTGGCTCTTATGGTCGGTCTTTATGTTCTGAAAAATCGTTGGTAGAAGATTGCATCCAGGAGTTATTTGTTGAAATTTGGAAATCCAAAAGTAACCTGGCAGATAACATTTCCATTAGGAGTTATCTCTTGGTTGCGCTCAGGAGGAAATTACTAAAACCAGCACAAAAAATTGCTGTCGTGGATATGCCTGTGGAAATGTCTGATGATGATCATAACATTGAAGATAAAATCATCAATGCAGAAGGAATGGAATGGACCAAGTCCACTTTGGATAAAGCCATTGAATTATTGAGCAGGCAACAAAAGGAAGTTTTGAACCTCAAATTTTACCAAGATAAAAACTATGATGAAATTTCTGCTTTGATGGGAATTACCTATCAATCCTGCAGAAACCTAGTCTCTCAGGCGGTGAGGCAATTGCAAAACAACGCCATTTTGTATAAAAAGTCTGTTTATAAATGAAAGTAAAAAGATGAAAAGTGCCAGTATAAAATATCATTCGACCATAAAAATCAACATTTTGATGATGTTGCTTGCAGTGAGCTTTTTGAATGCTTGTTCTAAAGATGAATCTGGGTCTAATATTGCCAGCGATTTACAACCGTATTTTGAGCGATTTAGTACAGAAGCTGTGAGCCGAGGGAAAAATATCAATGTGTTGGATTCGGATTTGATTGCCAGCTTAGCCATCGATTTACCACCTACTGTAATTGGTCAATGCCAACACAACTCAGCCAAACCCAATGAAATCAAAATATCCCTTAAGGACTGGCAGAAATTTTCAGACTTGCAAAAAGAATATGTGGTTTTCCACGAATTGGGCCACTGCATTTTGCTAAGGTCCCATACCAACGAAAAGAATGCCAATGGATTTTGCACGAGCATCATGGAGAGCGGAGGGGGAGTTTGTAGGATGAATTATACTACATCAAACAGAGCGGAATTCATTGATGAATTATTTAATAATTGAATGGCCTAAAAAGCAGAATATGAAATGAAAGAGTTTTACAAAACATATGACCTTGAAGATTTCCTTTGCGATGAGGACTTTCTAAGTGATGTCAAACAACATAAATTGACCCAAGACCAGTTGCAAAATTTCTTGGCCAACAACCCAAAAGCTAGGGATGCGGCTAATCAAGCCTTTGCCATAATGACTGGAATAGCCGCCCAAAATCCTGAAATAGATGTTGAAAATTTGTGGTCTAAGATAGATCAATCAATTTCTGAAGAAGCTGTTGAAGTGAAAAAAAGTGCATCCATAGTTCCATTGGTAAGGTGGATTTCTGGTATTGCTGCGGGCTTTTTATTGATGGTGATGTTGGTCAAAAATATATACAACAATGACCAGACATTTACCATAGAGGTGACTTATGGGAATGAAGCATCTCATGTTTTGCCAGACGGAAGTACGATCTACCTCAATGCAGGTTCGAAGTTGCAATATGACAAAACGAATTTTAATAAAGAGCGGGTTTTATTTTTGGAAGGGGAAGCTTATTTTGCTGTTGAAAAAGGTGAAAAATTTAAAGTGAAAACCCCAAATGGAGAAGTGGAAGTATTGGGCACCACGTTTAATGTTTTTTCAAGAGATACAAAATTTCAAGTAGCTTGCACAACTGGCAAAGTAAGGGTTACCAATTTGAAAAAAGATGTCACAGAAATACTTTTACCCGACCAAGTTATACAATTTGAAGCGGGTAAATTGGCTGAAAATACCTTGACCAATAGATACAATTGGAGAAACAAAAAGTTGGAATATGAAGGTGCTAGCCCCATCTTTGTAATCGACGACATCAGCAGGCAGTTTGATTTGCAGATTGATTTGAATGCTAAGCAAACACTTCAAGATTTTTCGGGAGAAATTCCGCTCACTGATCCAGAAGCTGCAATTAAAGCATTTACTTGGCCGTTGAGACTTAATTATACCATAGAAGGGAAAAATGTCACCATTTATTAGCAAAGAAATTTACATTTTTTGTTTTGTATTTTTTTCAGTTGCCACTTCCTTTGCGCAACAGGAATATGTTATTTCAAGCCCCAAAGAAATCATCCAGTATTTGCATGAATACGAAAAATTCACTTTTTCTTATCCTGCTGATTTGGATGAAATAAATGGCGTATCTGCCTTGCTAAAAACGCCGAGCGATCAAGAATCTTTGGTCAATTTATTTCAAAAATATAATTGTGATATTGCTTTTCTTAGTGAAAAACATGTCTTGATAAGACCGAGCCTTCGCAAAGAAACAGCTGATGTTTTGGAAATAAAAGTTTTAGATGCTAAAAATGGACAGGGACTGGAGTGGGCGGCCATCACACTTCCAGAACGTAATGAAGTTTATTTTACGAATGAGGAAGGTAAAGCTACTGTCAAAAAAGGTGATAAAATAGAGATTTCTTTGATAGGATACGAAACACAATATATTCAAAATCAAGGAGATGTAAAGGTGGAGACGGTAAAATTGAAACCAAGGCCAGTTGCACTCGGCACAGTCGAAAAACAAGAAAAATCAATCGCTGTTTCTAACGATGAAGATGGAAATACCAAAATCAACTATACTTTTCCATACGCAATGCGCAGTGCAGGTATTGGTGGGAAGGACGTTTTTGCGACGATTCAAAATCTGCCAGGAATAGAGTCAGCCTCTGAAGAAACTGGAAAATTAAAAGTGAGGGGAAGCAATGCTGATGAAACCTTAATCTTGGTGGATGAATTACCAGTCATTCAAAATAGCCATTACTACGACATTTTTGGAACCATCAACCCATTATTCATTGACCAATTTGCCGTTTATAAAAATCAATTTCCAGTGGAGTATTCGAGTCGCACAGGTGGAATGGTTTCGTTTACTGGTGAGACAGTAAAAAATCAAGCGTTTGATGCTCAAATAGATGTCAATTTTTTTACCGCAGGAGCGATGGTGAGTTTACCAATCGCCAAAAATTTCTCCTTCATAGGTGCTGCTCGCACCACCTATCGCAATATTTCAAACAATAACTTCTACGCACTCAATAAATTCAACTTCAAAAATTATACGGAGAATTTGTCCAGCCAAGGTGGAGTTGCCAATGCGGTACAGTCTTCGCCAGATTTCAGTTTTGCCGATCAAAATTTGAAATTACGATATGACAATGGTAAGACCATTGTTCAAGCTTCCTACATACACATTTCAGATAAATTTGAAAATACCATCAGATTTGACGTGCCAGGGCCTGGTGCTACGATAGGTGAAGAAAGAATATTACATAGATTCAGCAATGATAGAATTTGGAGCTCTATGACGAGTGGTTTTACCATAGACCATCAGATTGGGACGCATAAATTATTACATGCATCTGCTTATGTGGCTGATTTTAAGGATGACTACAATTTTGATGTTTTACTTTCTGGCGGACCTAGGTTTAAGTTTATTGACAACAGTAATACTTATGCATCTGATGTATCAAGGAAGGGTATTATGACCTATTTTAAAACTGATTTTAAAGGAAAAAATAGCTTCAAAATAGGGTATGATTTAGAGGTGGTCAACAATCAGAACAAAATAGAGAACGATCGCAATCAAAACTTTGTCAGTCTCAATAAGGGTGATATTCACAGTATTTTTTCCGATTTGTCATTCAATCTAAATAAAGAAAAAACGACCATCAGTTTTGGTTCTAGAGTGAGTAAAGTAAACAACTTTGATAAGGTGTATCCCAATTTGCAAATGACATTTTTGCACCATGTAAGCGGCAATTTTACACTCAAATCCACCCTCAGCAAAAATCAACAATTGCACCGCCGAATTGATGTAAGAGACATTTTTGATCAAAGTCTTGCTTTGTGGACTCTGACCAGCGAGGGCATTCCTGCTTTGTCAAGTTTGAATTTTTCAGCTGGATTTCTATTCAAAAAAAATCAATGGTTAGCTGATCTAGAAATTTATCACAAGTCGCTTGACGGTGTGGCAGAATTTGCCAATCCACGACCAGGCTTGAGACAAAATGAACCTTCTGTGATGGAACGTTTGAGACTATTCAGCGGCAAAGGAACTTCAAAGGGTTTAGATGTGCTCATGCGTTATGAAGGCACAGCTTTCAGCAGCCAAGTGGCATACACCTGGAGCAAACTTATTTATGAAATTCCAGGCATTTTTAGAGGCCAACCCTATTATGCTCCGTCAGATCGCAGACACCAATTGAAGTGTCTAAATGATTACGACTTCGGCAAGTTTATCCTGCATTTTGGTGCCAACATTGCAAGCGGACAGCCGTATTTAGTAGGAGAAGTGATTGGAGAAAATACCAGCATCAATGATCTTACTTCGAGCAATTTAAAAAGATTGCCACATTATGCCAGGGTAGACTTGGGCTGCAGTTACCAATTTGAGTTGAATAAAATTAAAAACAGCCTTTCATTTCAAATCTATAACATTGGCAATCGTCAAAACATAAAGCAAATTCACTATCTGTCAGAGTTGAAAAACCCTAGGCTACCAACTCAGGGAGTCATTGTAGGTACTGTCACCAATATGTTGAATCGCACCATCAATTTATCTTGGAATATCCAATTTTAACGGGCTTTAACCAAAGATAAATTTTTGGTTAAACTTTCTTCAATATTTTATTTCGAACAGATCGCTGCATAGGACGTTCATAGTTTTGTCCTGCCATTTTTTAATTTAATTTCAAAATGGTGACTAAATGACGAACGATCGTCTGAATAGTATACAGTTATTCCAAGTATTAAAATGAAACAAATTGCTCGAGGTATAATTTTTACCTTGTTATGTGCTTATTTTCAAGTCAACATAACTGCACAAGTCTTTTTCTCACAAGGGGGCAAAATCAATGATTTCGATACATTTGAAAAAGTAGATTCTTTTCCTATTTCAGTAGCAGGCTTGTCAAACTATATCAATGACAGTTTTGGATTGAGTAAAGTTTGTATCAACTTGACACATGACCGTGTGAGTGATTTGCGTATAGAATTATTGGCACCAGATGGAACAAAGCTCTGGCTTAGCAATAGAAACGGTGGAACTGAGGGCCGCAATTACTTGGCAACTTGTTTTAAAAATGGAGGATTTTCAGGGTATGTGAGAGAAGGATCAGCCCCGTTTATTGGAGATTATATTCCTGACGGGCGACTGGAATTTGTCAACAATGGACAGAATCCTAATGGAATTTGGTACCTCTTAATCGCAGATCTAAAGCCAGAATATATAGGAGACATCAATGAAATTCTCTTACATTTTGAAGAAAACCCAAACCCAAATAAAGATAAATCTCCCTGTGATTTCAACAATGCAAAAGATTGTTTTTCGACAGCAAAGAACGGAGACTTGTTGCCCGACTTGGTTTTGGTTGAAGAAATCACCAGGAATAATATTACAGTATTTGACGCCAATCATGCTGAATATCCAGCTCAAATAAGATTTGCAGCAGCCATTGCCAACATTGGCGAAGGTCCTATTGAGACTTTTGGTAAAAATGAATGGTATTGTGGTAATGAACGTGTAAAAGACGGTGAAGTCATTTGCAAAGACGGATCAAATCCAAGACAAACGCTCTATCAAAGAGTTTATCAAAAAAAACCAAATTCAGATACGCTCTCGTATGTGGATGTTGCAGCAGGTACCAATTATTTTGACGAAAAGCCAGGTCATTCTCATTATCATGTGGATGATTGGGTTTCATTCAGAATATTGGATGGTAAGTATAAGAAAGGCAAATTTAAAACTAAGAAGATAATTGCGAGTGGTAGTAAAGTTTCGTATTGCTTATTTGATTCCGGAATATGTAATAATCAAGATTCTTTGTGCCTCATTTCAGGTATTTCTTATGGTCGAGCCAATCTTAAAAATTATGGCTTGGGCAATTACAAAGCGTGCAATGCAGATATCCAAGGTATTTCTGTGGGTGGCTACGATACTTACGGCTACCTATATGAAGGCCAGTTTTTACAGTTACCCAAAAATTTAAAAACTGGCACCTATTTTCTAGAAGTAAATATAGACCCAAAAAATATTTACAGAGAAGTGAATGAAAAAAACAATGTGTATTTATTTCAATTCAGTATAAAATAAGATTTCATGAAGACAATATTTTACAAATTAATATTACTATTTATTTTTTCCTTTGGTCTTTCGAATATGAATGCCCAAACCTGTGCAACTTGTACCATTACCATAAGTTCCGGGACAGTTGATTTAAATAGTCTTACGAATGGGGCAGATGTAATCTGCATTACAGGTACTGTAACGGTCAACAATGCCAATAATCTTGGCACAGGTGGTGATCAAATTTGTATAACCAGTACAGGAAGATTGACTTGGAGTTCTCCCAATATTAACTCAGGTTCGTTGACAATCAATGTACAATCAGGTGGTATTTTTAATGAAAATAGCGGTACTTGGAACGGTAGAATTACATTAAACAATGGCGGAACCACAAACTTTGCTAACAGTGCAGGAATCATCATGCAGGGAAATCCTGCAAATGTCGTCAACAACTTAAGTGGTGGTGTCATCAATACGCCCGGAGCGACAGGTAAAATTTCCATCATCAATGGAACCAACGCCATAAACAATGATGGCATCATCAATGCAAAGGTTGTGGAAGTAGGTGATGCTGTTTATACCAATACTGCCAATGGCGTTTTGAATGTAGTTGGAGAACTTTATGTACACGCTGATAACTTTTCTACCAGAGGTAGAATCAATGCTGGATCTTTGAGGTTTACCAATAAACCAGGTGATGGACCAGAATTCTTTCCATCCTCATGTACAGTAATTTCCGGTGCAATCAATGTTGATGCCCAAGTTATATTTAATGGATATTTAGAAACATCCAGTAGTGTTACATTTTCCAATGTGGGCAGAGACAATGGAGCTGCTGGAATTTTGGTAGTGAGAACAGTTGTGGGTGCAGCCAATTCAACAATCAATGCTGGAGGATATTATAAAGGAGATTTTTATGACAATGATAACAACGGTGGATTGACTACAACTCCTGGGCAACCAGTTACAGCGGCTAGTCACGGATTTGATGTTTTGCAAATATTAAGTCAGGGGCAAAATTTAAATAACATCAATGTGCTTTCATCTTTACCACTTGTTTGCACAGGTACAGTTGTACCCATCATTCTCAGTAAATTTACAGTAACAAAAAGTGGTACTCAGGCCAATTTGAATTGGGTTACCGCGAGTGAGGAAAATGCCGCTTTCATTGAAGTTGAAAGAAGCAATACAGGAATTGATGAATATGTGACATTAGGTAAGCTAGAAGCAAGAAATGCTCCTGGACAATATACATTTACAGATAACAAGCCAAATTTGGGACATAATTATTATCGTTTGAAATTGGTCGACCTTGATGAAACGTATAAATATTCTGGCATTCAATTAGTAACTTTTGCAGATCCGAATAATGAATTGAGCGTATATCCCAATCCATTCAACGATCAAATAAACATAAAAGGCACATTCATTGGAGATGAAGTAACCATATACGGTTTGGATGGTAAAATTCTTCAGAAAATCTCGATGAAGTCAAATGAGGCGGTCATCAATGGTTCGAATATGGCCAATGGAATTTACTTAATTGTTATAAAATCTGGAGCTGAAATCAAACATTTCAAGATGATGAAGTCTTATTAAGATTTTACGATTAATTAAAAAGGGTGGTTTCAGGACATTGATCTGGAACCACCTTTTTGTATTTTTTTAAAAAAAACTTGCCTTAGAGGATTTAGATTCAATTTGGGAATTCACAAGAGTATATTGGTCAATTGACAAAGCAGATAGAGAAATCCATAACCGCCTAATATAAAATCAACCATTTTTTGCGCTCAACAAATAAACAAATTCCTATGATGCCATATTCTAAAGCAACAACCCATAGTTGTTCTTTATAAGGTTGTACACTATAATTGATGTAGGTCAGCGTAATTAAAAAACTTCCAATCAACGGTGTTTTTAAATTCAAAAAACCAGCAAAGAAAACCAAAGTGATGACGTACCAAGGATGTACAGTCGTACTCAAAAGTAGAAATATCCCAAAAGCGAAAATGCCATGCGCAAATTGTTCCTTGATTGCAAAAGATGATTTGGCGGAGGCATTTTTTACAATCAAAAGGAAGGTAGTTAAGGCTAGTAGTGGGCCAATGTAAAGGATGAGGTTGTAGCCTGAAAGGAGTTTACCTAGCCACCTCAAAACATAATAGACTGAAGCATTGAACTCAAATTTTTGGAAGTAAAGATTGACACTTTTGGATAAATTGATGAAATCAAGTCCAAAGGTGATGGGCAAAAACATCAAAAATAAACATATACCTCCAAATATAAAAAAGCGAGACTTTTGCTCCTTGGGTATCTTCAAATAAAGATAAGGTAATAGCAATAGTGGTAGCAATTTGGTGGCAATGGCCAAACAGTACCAAAATGCTGCGGATCTGTATTTTTTTTCTGAAAAGGCATCAAACATAAATATCAGCAAAGCAACCATGACAATTTCAATGTGCAAATTGCCAATGCCTTCGATAATGACCAAGGGATTGAGAAAATACGCAATTAATAGAACTGATGCTTGTGGTATTCCTTTTCGTTTCCAAGAAAGTACCCTTTTGAGGGCAAAAAGATGAAAAATCAAATAGATGATTTTCATGGCAATTGCAGCTGAAAAAACGGAATAGGTCAATGCAGACAAAGCATAAATCGATTGACAAAATGGTGGATAGACAGAAAAGTAATTTGGTGAATTCAACAAAGGATACACAGATTGCAAAGCTGCAGGAGCAATGTTTGAATGGATCAAAGTTTCTGGTAAATATCTATAAGGAGAAATGCCATGTAAGGTGAGCTGTCCATCCCAATAAAATCGATATATGTCATTGGATAAATTGGGAAATGAAGCGAGTGGGAGACAAGCTACCAAACACACTAAATATAATTGCCAATTTTTAAAGCTTGTTTGCAAAACCAAACTATAACCACCAAAGGCCAACGCATAGGATAATAAGATGAGTGGAAAATCTTTCTGCGCCGGGAAGTAACACGCCAAGATGATTCCACAGACCAACATCAGCCCACCAAAGTAAGCCAAATATGTTTGTTTTTCAATCACACCTTTTGTTTCCATTTGTTAATTCAGCCCCAGCCTTTTTGACAATAATGAAGCAAATTTTGGATTTTTGGAAACGGTTTTCAAGTAACTTTTAGAAAAAATTTCAGCACTCATTCTTGCGTCTTTGGCCAGGTAGATTCGACCACCTGCATTTACCACCATCACGTCCAAACGATCCATCAAAATAAAAACTTCCTTTGTTTTTTTAAAATCCAATGCCAAAGTATAACCGTCCAGTGGAAAACTCATGACTGCATTATTATGAGTAGGACCAAGTCTTTTTAAAACAGCCAAATATACTTTTTCTTTACTTTTATTGATTTCAGAAAAGATAAGCTCCACAGTTTCAGCAAATCGTGCAGTAGGAATCACAAATTGATATTGCAGAAAACCATTGGAGCCATACAAGCGATTCCAGTTTTTGATACCATCCAATGGAAATAGAAATTTTTTTAAATGGACGATCCTGGATTTTGGTTGATGTAAGTAGAAATATGCGAAGTTAAATACTTTAAGAAGCCATTTATTTAAGGTGAAATTGGGCATAACCATAGGAATGGACCAATGCCCTTCTTTTGATTTTGTAAATGATTCTGCCATTTTATTTACATCTAATTCCTCCAAATTTGCAAAATTTCCGTAAGTGTAAATGGCGTTAATTTTTCCTGACTTATGCGAAGCAATGTCCAACCACGCAGCCTGATAGCCGAGATTTTTGTTTTTTTCAAAGGATTCCAAAAGCACTGAAAAGTTCGTTGTTTTGTTACTTGTGACATTGAAAAAAGCTGAGCTGATTTTCAACAACACAATAGAAACTTTGAGAATGATACCGGTCAATCCCATTCCGCCTATTGTTTCATAAAATAGTTTTGAATGGTGATCCTTATTGCAAGTCACAACTTTTTCACCATCAAAGACATCCAGGGATAAAATGTAAGCCCCCAAAGAACTGGAATGGTAGTGATTTTTGCCATGGATATCTGCAGCCACTGCACCTCCTAGCGTGATGTATTTAGTGCCCGGCACTACGGGTAAAAAATATCCTTTTGGAATGAGAAAGTCTAAAACCTCCGAAATCAATAGACCAGAACCAGCGACCATCACACCATTTTCTTCGTCGATGATGAAGGGGTCTTTCAGTTTGAGCGTGCTGATGATAACATCATTAAGAGAAGCATCGCCATAAGAACGACCATTTCCCCGGGCAATGATTTCACGACAATTATTTGTGATTTCTGGCAATTCTTCCAAATGGGAAGGCGCAAGGACTCGAGCTCGATGCTTAGGGAAATTGTTCCAGTAGCTTATGAAATCGCTAAGCATAAATTAACCAGTAAAATGTCAAAATCCAACCGATGATGATCAGATAAAGATATCGATCCTCAAAGAGCAAAGAAACAGGTGTGGTTTTTCTAGGTCTTGACCGAATGATGAAAAAGTATCTCACATAGCCCAATAAAACAAAAAAACCAGTAAAGTATATTTTGTCGGATTGAAATCTCGTGGTCACTTCAGGCGCAATTGTATAGACGAAATAAGCTAAACAGTTCAACCCAGCAAGCACATACATGGCAATATCAATTTGCTTTACCTTGTAAAATGAAACGGCAGATTTTACTTTTATTTGTTTGGTTTTGCTCATGATTTTTTCACTCCTTCTCTTCCCCAAAGCAAGAAATAAGGCCAATAAAAAGGTAATCAAGATAAGCCAGATGGACAAAGGAATATTGGTTGCAGAAGCACCAGCCCAAAGTCTGAAAATAAATCCCAAGCTCAAGATGACAATATCTAGAATGGGAACACTTTTGAGTTTGAGCGAGTAAGCAATGTTTAATATAAAATAGAGAAAAACAGGCCATAGAATATGAGCAATAGCACCCAGAACCAGCACTGGAATGGCCAAAATTCCTATTAAATTCAATACTTCGTGTGGTGCGATCAACCCAGACGCGTATGCCCTTTTTTTATTAGTGGGATGCAACTTATCATCATTTACATCTACCAAGTCATTGAACAAATAAACCATGGAAGTCAATAAACAGAAGCAGATAAAAGCCAACCACAATTTGTAGTTTAGGAAACTGGTCAGTAGCTGTTGGCCAAAAAATAACGGTACAAAAATGAAAACATTTTTTATCCAATGTTTATACCTGAGTGCGTGTAATATTGTATTGAAAGGAATGGCCATATGTATGTTGCTAAGTAAAGATAAGGATTAGGTCAATGTTATTTCAAAAAAGCTCTATTGGTTTTCAATAAAGGTCTATTGATTTTCTAAACGGACAATTTGTAGATGCGCAAAATTTTGCGCGATTACTGATATAGGATCAATCAGATTTCAAAAGCCTGAAATGGTCATTTCCGATTTCCTTCCCATTGCCGATTTTCAATAGCTAACGGAATCGGAATCGGAAATGGTTTCGAATAGTTTGGGATGCCACGAATTCACGAAAAAAAACCTCAATTTCACGAATTCAAAAAAAGGAACGAATTTGATGCTTCGATTTCCGATTTTACCTCTTCCTGTTTCCGGTCCTCCCGTTTCCGGTTTCCTATAATTTGGGTTGCCACGAATTCACAAAAAAAAACTCTTTATCACAAATTCACATGTCTTATTCATGACATTCAAATTTCAAAGCTGACAACTGACAACTGACAGCTGATTTCCTTACGATTTTGGGCTAAAGCCCTCGGTTTCGAGATGGACCATTAGCCACACATGCTAAAGCCAGTGGCTAATGAGGATGGCTCAAAACTTGCCTGCTAGATTTTTGCTAAAATTCAGGGTTTCTAAAATTCGTACTCCCGGACCTTCACGATTTCCGATTTCCGTCCTCCGATTTCCTTCCCATAGCTATCGGAAAATATTTATCTTGCATCATGCAATGGAAACACATTCATAGAATTACACATTTTTTCATTTATGCATTGTTGATTTGCACTCCTCTTGCTGTTGAGGTTTCTTTTGGAAGTTTGAAAATCAATATGCCAACAGAGCCATTGCTCATTATTACTGCAGTTTTACTTTTTTTTGCCATTGACATAAAAACACTTTGGCAAAGCTCCTTCATTAGGCACCCTTTGACATTACTGGCAATTTCCTACCAATTTTGGATGACATTTATGGTTGTTTTTTCTTCTGACTGGCTGATTTCACTGAAATATGTTTTGGTCAATAATGTCCACTTTTGGGTTTTTTATTTTGGCTTTTATCATTTTACCCAAAACCAAAAACTACCGTTATTAAGGTGGGTAGGAAGTTATGGCCTTGCTTTGATTGTCGTGATCTTTCTTGCGTGGTTTAAATTCATGCAATTTGATTTTAATATCAATGTTGCCGTTATTCTGGCACAACCTTTTTATAATGATAATACCATATTTAGTGCAAGTTTGGTTTTCGTCCTTTCTGTGACTTTTCTCATTCCCAATAAAAATGCAACATTCAAATTTTTAAAGGTGGTCGTTTTGCTACTTGTAGGAAGTGCCATTTTCATAACTTATTGCAGAGCTGCTTGGTCAAGTATATTTTTGGTTTCATTGGTCATATTTTTGATTATCATTTTTAATTTAAAAATCAAACATTTTCTTGCACTGGCCTTCTTCTTAGTCTTAACAATTGGATTGTTTTTACCCACCATTTCCAACAATCTTACTTCCATCAAAACAGAATCTAAAAAGGGCAATTGGTTGGATCAATTGGCCTCCATTGGCAATATCACGACTGATGTTTCCAATTTGGAGCGCATTAATAGGTATAAATGTGCCATTCGCATGTTTAAGGATCGACCAATCACAGGGTTTGGTCCCGGCACCTATCAATATGCTTATTTACCCTATCAGAAAACTTCTGAAATGACCAGGATTAGTATGCAAAAAGACGCAACTACAACCTTGGATAAACCGCAGAATGGAAGAGGAGGAGGGGCGCATTCAGAGTATTTGCAAGCTTTATCAGAACTGGGAATCTTTGGTTTTTTATGTTGGCTTGCGTTGCTATTTTTAATATTTTATACTGCCTTAAAGGTGTATTTCGATGAGACTACAACCAAACCTAACAAGAAATTGACAATGACTATTTTGTTTGCCACATTAGCCTACCTTGTCCATGCTACTTTTAATAATTTCATGCACAGTGAGGAAGTTGCCATTTTATTTTGGCCGATGATTGCGATGTTGGTGCTGATCCGTGTGGGCAGCGAGCCACGAGCCATGAGCCACGAGTCGCGAGCCACGAGCCACGAGCCTTGAGCTATCAGTTTTCAGCCGTCAGTTTTGGTGAAATGTGATAGTAAATAGTGAATGGTGTGAGATGTGAAATGCGGGATGTGAAATGCGGGATGTAAAATGTTGAAATTTGAAATCCACGTGTCTACCTGCTACTGCAAGGGATTGAATTACCACGTGTCCCTGCTTCTGCAAGGGATTAAACTCCCACGAGTCCCTGCTTCTGCAAAGGATTGAATTCTCACGTGTCCCTGCTACTGCAAGTGATTGAAATTATTGAACTCCCACGTGTCCCTGCTTCTGCAAGGGATTGAATTCCCATTGAACTCCCATTGAAATTATTATCTTAGTTTTAGTAATTCATAAATCCTAAAAAATGACCCCAATATTTGACAACATTGCGCTTTGCCTTTCTGGCGGAGGCTTTAGATCGGCAGCCTATGCACTTGGAGTTTTGAAATATTTGGACAAGGTAGGACTTCGCTCAAATATTAAATCCATTTCAACAGTATCAGGTGGAAGCATTACAGGTATCAAATACATAGAATGGCTGAGCAGTGATGGAGTGAATTTTCAAACATTCCACGATGAATTATATCAATTTCTTGCTGAAAACAGATTGCATCAAACAGCGGTAAGTATACTCAATGATGATGATATTTGGCAAGATGAAAAGTATAAGCATAAGGATCGTAACTTGATCAATAGTTTTGCCATTGCTTATGATGGCCTATTAAAGGGAAAAACATTGCAGGATTTAAACCTCCTTGGCCGGCATCTTAAAGAATATGTTTTTAATGCAACAGACATGTCGGATGCGCTGCAATTCCGCTTTAAAAATACGGGCGTTTTGGGCAACAATTCATTCAAAAAGAAACTAAATGGAGTTTCTTCCAAAACCTTGATGCCAAAAATAAAACTGTGTGACGTACTTGCTGCATCCTCCTGTTTTCCTGGAGGATTTGAGCCTATTCAATTCCCAAATGATTTTTTCGTGGTTGAAAATAATTCAACTTTACCTAAGGTCTCATTGATGGATGGGGGCATTGTGAGTAACCAAGGTATTGATAATTATTTGATCAAAAAGAAAATTGGAAAAACCCTGCTTTTTCTTGCAGACGTAGAAAATTACCGCATCAGCAATCCATTTGAAAAGGTAATCTCGGGAAAATTCATCGATGTTTTTACTAAATTGACCAGTGGGGCAACCACTATTTTATTGGCCCTTTTAGGCACGTTACTTTTGACAATATACGGGCAGCACAAATTGGTAATGATTGGAGCCATCACTTTATTGTCTATTTCTTTTTGCCTTGGCCTTCTGCAGTGGTTAATCTACTATTTATTGAAAAAGACTGGTGAAAAAATTGGTTTGAAAGATGTGTTGATTTTCCATCCTAGACGATATGCCGTTTACATCATCAACCGACTGACATCTTTCAAAAGCGTAGCCGAAAGCATTTTTCTCAAAAATAACCGCCGGAGAAGTTTGGACTATTTGTATTTCAAACTAGACACAGAAAAGGGCTATGCCCCCATACTTTGCCCAATCTACCGACTCACCTCAACCGATCAATCAGAGACTCGGAATTGGGCTTACATCAATGCCAAACTTGTCGATCCTTACCCTTCTAAAAAGATGTTGGAAACAGTAGGTTTGGCAGCAAGTTTTGGCACAACTCTTTGGTTTGATGACGAAAATAGAGAAGCTGTGCTTAATGCACTGGTGAAGACAGGGGAAATGACAGCTTGTTTTTCGCTTTTGACTTATCTATTAAGTGAGGAAAATGAAGGCCGTTTACTTTGTAGTGATTATCCTATTTATGAAATTTTGAAAACAGATTATAAAGAGTTTCAACAAGAGGTTTAATGCAATGTAAAAGTTCATGGAGAGACGCATGGCCCTGCGTCTGTACAATTATTTTGGTAAGGATGGAGGGACTCAGGGCCTTACGTCTGTGCTGTTTTACGAATAAGCAAACAGCTCACGAATAAACGCATAAACAAATTAACTAATGGCTCGTAGCTCGTGGCTCGTTACTCGCGGCAAAAAACTGACAGCTGAAAACTGAGCTCTGAAAACTAAATTAATCCTACCTCTTTTTTATTTTTATCGCTGTATTTAAACTTAAAATATTCCGAAATGCCTTATTTAAAATCAATTCATTTTGAAATTGAAAAAAAGCGAAATTTTCCCTTTGATATTCCAGCAATTAAATATTCAAGAAACCTTGAATTAGACAAAGGTGTGAATATCATTGTTGGAGATAATGGTACTGGAAAATCAACCTTGTTAGAGAGCTTGGCATTAAAACTCAATTTACCACTAATCAGTGGATATATTGGAGAAAAGGATGGCTTTGAAGCCGCCAGACTTTTAAAAGATTGTCTCAGTTTTTCTTGGTATCGCGAAAAGATTAGTGGGTTTTTCTTTCGAGCGGAGGATTTTAGTGATTTTATAAATTCGGTAGAAAATGAAAAAAACAAACTCAAAGATTCTGTCCGGGAACTAGAGGGTGAAGTGCCAAAACACATCATCGATCAGATGTTAGAAAGTCAAAATTTCAGATTGAAACAAATCAGGCAAGATTATGGAAATGACATGCAAGCTTATTCTCACGGTGAAGCTTACATGAAAATTTTTGATTTAAGAATAAAGAAAAAGGGGATTTATCTATTGGATGAACCTGAAGCTGCTTTATCTCCAACCAGGCAAATTGCGCTGATTGCATCCATCTCAGCATTAAGCCAGCAGGAAGATGTCCAATTCATCATTGCGACTCATTCACCTATTTTGATGGCCATTCCCAATGCTAAAATATTTGAAATTACAGAAGATTCTATGGAAGAGGTAGCTTATGAAGACACCAGTCACTACCGCATAACCAAATCTTTTTTGAATAATCCTGAAACCTATTTGCGTTATTTCAAATAAGCTAATCAATCAGTAAATTTTGGTCGTTTAGACACAAGGTGAACTAATGTGGTTATTTTCAATTAATTTTCCGTCATTAGTTATTTTTGTCGAACAATAAATCAATTAATTGTTTGTCTAAGTTAAAGTCATATAAATGCTCAAAAGTATAAATCTCCTATCCGTTCTTTTCTTGCTGTTATTTACGAATGCCTGCGCAGATAAAAATGGCAATGAAGTTGATCCAATGGAGGAAGTTATCCCTGCAAAATATGATCCTTCCAAATTTGTCATGGGCGTAGATCTCTCCTATGTCAATGCAGTAGAGGACGCAGGAGGAGTATACAAAGATGAAAATGGGCAAGTTGTAGATCCTTTTGTTTATCTTCAAAAAAAAGGTGCCAATTTGGTCAGGGTGCGTTTATGGCATACACCTTCATGGCAAATTCCACTACATGGGGCCATCAAATACAGTCATTTGGCTGACGTATCCAAGACCATCAAGAGAGCAAAGGCAGCTGGCATGCAGGTAAATCTTGACCTCCATTACAGCGACGATTGGGCGGATCCTCAAAAACAACAAACTCCCAAGGCTTGGCAAGGTCTGTCTCTCAAACTTTTACAAGATTCCATATACAATTATACCAAACAGGTGCTTGAAAGTCTTGCCTCCCAAAACCTCACTCCTGAATACATCCAGGTTGGAAATGAAAACAATGGGGGCATGTGTTTTCCAGTAGGTCAAATCAGCAATAACAACTACACCAACTTTGCCAGTTTACTTAAGTCGGGCATCAAAGCCGTAAGGGATTTCTCTCAAACTGCTACCATCAAACCTAAAATTATCCTCCACGTGGCGCAATTGCAAAATGCAGAATGGTGGGCAAATGGCGTGGTCAATAATGGAGGAGTCACGGATTTTGATATTCTAGGTCTTTCTCATTACTTCATTTGGTCCGAAATAAACAATAACAACGGAGTTAAAACCACGATTGCAAATCTCAAATTCAAATACAAAAAAGAAGTGATGATTGTGGAGACGGCCTATCCTTTTACTTCAGATTCAAACGATAATTATGGCAACATCATTTCTGGTCAAACTGGAGCTCCCAATTATGAAGTTTCCACTACAGGTCAACTCAATTATATGAAAGACCTTTGTCAAGCTGTGATTGATGGCGGAGGTAAGGGGGTAATGTATTGGGAACCCGCGTGGATAACTTCCACCATGAAAGATCAGTGGGGCGTGGGCTCGAGTTGGGAAAACAATGCCTTTTTTGATTACTCCTCAAAAGGATTGCCAGTATTGGACTATCTCACCTTCCCTTACAAGTTTTGATTTCAAAAAAACTAAACCGAATTTCATTTTTCACTATTGGTAATTTTGAAACTGAGCCGAAGAAACCAGAAAATTATGCAAGCTCTGATGCAGATTACTTTTCCTCATAATATGAATCATGTTATTCTAAATTGGGTAATTATGCAAAAGGGATTACATTTATAGAATCATTTAAAATCATCATGAAGCTACAAAACTATTTTTTCCTGTTGACCTTACTCGGGATCATCAGCTGTTCTAAATCAAATACTGATAAAATGAGTGCTCCCGAAATGAATAACCACCCAAATTTATTTTATCAGATAAAGACCTACACTTTTGACAATGAAGCGCAAGCAATTCTGACAGAGTCATTTGTAAAAAACGCTTATTTACCAGCGCTCAAAAGACAGAATATTACCAACATTGGCGTTTTCAAAACAAGACTTACAGAAAAAGACACCGTCAATAAATTGTATATTTTGTTACCATTGAAATCAATTACTCAAGTATTGTCTATTGAAGAATCTCTCAAAACTGACATGGCATATAAAAATGCCGGGAAAGATTATTTGCAATCTCCTTTTAACAAATCCCCCTACCGCCGCATAGAATCTACCATCCTCAAACCATTTGATAGAATGCCCTTTTTAAAACCTAGTCCATTGACAGGCACTAGGGCAAATCGTATCTACGAGTTACGAAGTTATGAATCTGCCACAGAGGAAATTCATGAAAATAAAGTAGATATGTTTAATGCTGGAGGTGAGGTGGCTTTATTTGAAAAATTGGGTTTCAATGCCGTATTTTATGGTCAGGTGGTATCGGGCTCCAAAATGCCCAATCTCATGTACATGACCACTTTTGAGAATCAAACCAGCAGAGACGCTCATTGGAAAGCATTTGGAGAAGCACCCGAATGGAACGTGATGAAATCTCTACCAAAATATCAAAACAACGTTTCGCATATTGACATTATGTACTTATATCCAACGGAGTATTCTGACTATTGATTTGAAAAAATAAATGAAGTATCTAATTTACAGCCCGCTAAAATCTTAAAAGTTTATGGATAAAAATTCATTGAAAGAGGCAGCACTTCAGTACCATGCTAAGGGCAGACCAGGCAAAATTGAAGTTATTCCTACGAAAGAAACAGCCAATCAAAGAGATCTTTCATTAGCCTATTCTCCAGGAGTCGCAGAACCATGTCTTGCGATCGCAGATAATGTAGAAGATGTTTATAAATACACCGCAAAAGGAAATCTAGTTGCTGTGATCAGCAATGGTACAGCGGTTTTGGGACTTGGTGACATAGGACCAGAAGCGAGTAAACCAGTTATGGAGGGTAAAGGACTCCTCTTCAAAATTTATGCGGATATTGATTGTTTTGACTTGGAACTCAACACCAAAAATGTAGAGGAATTCATCAGAACTGTGAAGATACTAGAACCAACTTTTGGTGGGGTAAATTTGGAGGATATCTCCGCCCCGGATTGTTTTGAAATAGAAGAGCGGCTCAAAAAAGAGCTCAATATTCCAGTGATGCACGATGACCAGCATGG
This sequence comes from Bacteroidota bacterium, assembly GCA_029567325.1. Classification (GTDB taxonomy): domain Bacteria; phylum Bacteroidota; class Bacteroidia; order Chitinophagales; family Saprospiraceae; genus JADKBO01. Next base: position 20,699 of record JAKQLF010000285.1, read on the forward strand.
AACAGCCATCATCAGCGGTGCGGCTTTGACCAATGCCATTCACATCGTTGGAAAAGAGCTTTCAAAAGCTAAAATTGTAGTGAATGGAGCTGGTGCTTCGGCTATTTCATGTACGCGAATATATGTGTCATTAGGTGCCAAGAAGGAAAATATTTTCATGTTTGACAGCAAAGGGCTCATCCATTCGTCAAGGACTAATTTAGACGGCAAAAAAATTGAATTTGTCAATGATTCCTTGCCAGCAGAAACCACACTAGCAGAAGCTTTGAAGGGTGCTGATGTTTTCATCGGATTGTCCAAAGGAAACGTCTTGGATGGCGCAATGGTGGCTGGTATGGCCGATAATTGCATTATCTTTGCCATGGCAAATCCCACACCTGAAATCAGTCCGGAAGAAGCTTTGAAAGCAAAACCAGATTGTATAATGGCCACTGGCCGTTCAGATTATCCCAACCAGGTAAACAATGTTTTAGGATTTCCTTTCATTTTCAGAGGAGCTTTGGACGTAAGAGCGTCTGAAATAAATGAAGCAATGAAGTTAGCTGCAGTCAATGCCCTAGCAGGACTGGCAAGGAAAACCGTTCCGGATATTGTGAACATGGCCTATGGAAGTATCAATCTAAAATATGGTAAAGAATACATCATACCCAAACCAGTAGATCCTAGACTTATTACGGAAGTTGCGATGGCGGTGGCAAAAGCAGCCATGGATAGTGGAGTTGCAAAAAGTCCAATCACAGACTGGGAGGCATATCAACTGCAGTTATCCTATCGACTTGGTCAAGACAACACATTGTCTAGAATTATTGAAACGAAAGCAAAACAGGATAGAAAGCGAGTGGTATTTGCCGATGCGGAAAATATTTCTGTTTTGAAAGCCGTGCAGGAAGTCATGGAAGAACGCATTGCTTGGCCAATATTGTTGGGTAATAAGGAAAGAATACTACAAATAGCCGACGAACAAGCCATCAGTTTGAAAGGCATTCCCATCATTGATCCAAAGTTGCCGGCCAATGAAGAGGAAGTGGCTACTTTGGCAAAATATGGGGAATTGTACTATCAAAAAAGGAATAGAAAAGGTGTCAACCTCAAAGAATCTGCCGACATCATGACGAGCCGTACTTATTACGGTGCTATGATGGTCGAAACGGGTGCTGCTGATGCCTTAATAGGTGGATTATCCAAAAAATATCCCGCAACAGTGAGACCTGCACTTGAAGTCATTGGCCCAAAACCTGGAGTCAAAAAAGTAGCCAGTGCTCACATCATCAAGACAAAATATGGTCCATTGTTTTTGGCGGACACCACCATCAATCACCATCTAGACTCAAAAGACATAGCTGACATCACAGAGTTGGTCGCAAGAGCAGTAAAAATATTCAACATAGAACCCAAAATAGCGCTGGTTACCTATTCCAATTTTGGATCAGTGCCTGATGGGGAATCAGCAAAATTGATGCGCAGTGCTACTGCTATCTTGCATGAAAGACATCCTGAATGGATTGTTGATGGTGAAATGCAAGCTCAAGTGGCACTCAATACAGAGAATTTAGAAAGCTTTTATCCGTTTTCAAAACTGGCAGGGCATCGTGCAAATACACTGATCTTTCCCAATCTTTCATCGGCAAATATTGCTTATAATTTACTAGGTGAAGCGGCACAAATGGATGTCATAGGACCGATTCTATTAGGAATGAAAAAGCCTGTCCACATTTTACAGTTGGGAGCTAGTGTGAGGCAAATTGTAGACATGGTTGGTATTGCCGCCATTGACGCACAAGAATTTTCATAAACATAATTATTTTTTGAATGGAGATTGCTTATTTTAAAATGCTGGCAGACTACAATGTATGGGCAAATGATTTAGTCCATACTTGGTTTGATCAAATAAGTGAAGATCAGTGGAATCAACACATACCAAGTAGCTTCAATAGCATTGGGCTAACAGCTGTACATACTGTTGGGGCTGAAAAAATATGGCTTGAACGCCTGGAAAAAGTTCCGACTCCAGTTTGGATACCCAATACTTTTGTTGGTACAAAACAAGACCTCATAAAAGAGTGGAAATCTGCCTCAATGGGCCTCAAACATTTTATTTCAAATTTTGATGAAACGAGATTAAACGAGGTATTGCATTTTACCAGAATCAATGGAGACAAACAAAGCTCCAAGTTTTACCAAATATTTGCACATGTGATGAATCACTCGACTTATCACAGAGGGCAGATTGTGACCATGTTGCGGCAGGTTGGATTTACGGATGTTGGTTCGACGGATATGTTGGGTTATTTTCGTAAAATCAATGAACTACAATTATAAGGATAACTTGTCATCATCCATTTCTGAACGGTTTGATAAGGTAGGTTTTGATACTTTCAAAAATTAATTATCAATGTTATCCCATTTATATTGAAATTATAGTGTTCACGAAAGAGCAATTATAGGAATTCGATTGGATACTATTTGACAACTAAAAAAGAAAAAAGATTTTTCATCGAAGGGATCTTTCGTCTTTCATCTTTCGTCTTTCATCATTTTTCTCCCACATTACAACCCTTTTCAAACTATCTTCGTCTTCAAAGTAAGCAATCGGAAAAATCAAATTTATGTTTGAAGTAGGGCATCAAAACCATCAAAGCAGACAAGTAATTGACCTTGCAAGAGGAGGTGACCGCCATGCCCAAAAACAAATGTTTGACCTGTATGCGCCAAAAATGTTGGGTGTTTGCAGACAATATATTAAGGACTTGCAGTTTGCGGAAGATATGATGATCACGGGTTTTATCAAGGTTTTCGCAAAACTTGACCAGTTCCGAAATGATGGCAGTTTTGAAGGATGGGTAAGGCGCATCATGGTCAATGAATGTATTTCCCACTTGCGCACTCAAAAAAGAATGGAGATGCTCAATGAGACTGAAGTGGATGCTTGGATTCCTGCCAGTATAGAAGGTGAAATGACGGTCAATGAAATTCAAGCTTTGATCGACGGATTGCCGGAAGGTAGTAAAATGGTTTTTAATTTATACGTCATCGAAAATTATACACACAGAGAAATTGCAGAACAACTTGGCATTAATGAAGGGACCTCAAAATCTCAGTTGGCTTATGCTCGAAAGAAATTGCAGGAATTGCTGCATCAGCAAAATCAAATTCACAGATGAAGAACGAAAATTTAGAGAAACAAATAAAAAATCAGCTTGAACAAAGATCCATAAAGCCTTCGCGCGATGCATGGCAAAAATTGGAATCTGCACTGGATGATCAAGGAATAGGCGGAAATAAAAAAGGGAAGTCCAATATTTATTACTTACTGCTTTTTATTTTATTGGGCGCTGGTTTGTCTTTTTTGATGGTCAAAAATGATAATGGATCTGTCTCCGAACCATTAGAAAAGAAAGAAGCGGTTGCCCCTGAATCCTACGCAGAAAATCAAACAGCAAAAACGGACTTAACACCTGCTGAATCAATGCCAATTCAGGAGTCAAAAACACCAGATATCAAAAATCAAGCGTTACGTGAGGTAGAACTTGAGCCAAAAGCTGCGAAAAAGGTTAAGAAAAATTCAAATGCATCAGGAGTTTCTCAAAAGCCTTCATCAATAGTAATCAACGAGCTGCCAAGCGAAAACAAAATAGGCATCGAAGAAAGTGTGGAAGCCATCGCAAACGTACAGTCAGAATTGCCATCGGTAGAAAAGGCGTCGATCGATGTGAAAGATTTAAAGTTGTCTATCAGCCTCGAAAAACGCAAACCCATCCAGGTAAGCGCAAATAAACTCCTGGAAACTGCAATGAAGGAGGAAAAGTCATCCTTTTTCAGTAAAGTCGTTTCAAAGCTAAATAAAAGGAGCCAGGAAGCCATCACCTTATTGTCAGAAAGAAATTTAGAAAATTAATATTAGGAAATAAATCATTACATCATGAAAAGATTATTTACAACCGCGCTGTATTTTATAGTTATGGTAGCGTTGAATGCACAAACAACATTCGAAACAAAAGCAAAAGAAATAGCAGAGCAAATAGAGCAAATCACCGTTTCAGAAAAATTGCTTTTAAAAGAAAAGATTGCTGAAATAAATGACAAACTTGATCAAGGTGCAATCACGAAAGCTGAGGCCGAAAAACTATCGATGGAAGCAGCACAAATGACATCAGATAGCATTACAGCGAAAGTTGGCCTTTTACAAGATGAATTTTCTTATTTGATCCAGCAGAAAGTAAACGAAGAAATAGACGAAACAACCGTAGAAAAGGTGGACATGGACCCATCACCTTGGGATGATACTGAAGATTGGGGTTTTGGTGATGGAGATGACCATGACAATGACTGGGATTTTGATTTCAATTTTAAAAACAGAAACGAATCTCGATTGACTTCTCAGTTTGTTTTTGCTTTTGGTGTCAATTCTTTGATTGAAGATTCGGATTTTGGGACAATTTCCGACAGTCCTTTACGCACCTTTGATTCTCGTTTTTATGAATATGGTTTGACAGGAAAATACCGCTTGTCTCCAACGAGTAACCTTTTTCATCTTAAATATGGTTTGTCACTTTTGTATTCGAGACTTTCGCCCAAGAACAATAATTATTATGTAGTAGATGGGATTGAAACAAGGCTTCAGAATTTTGATGGATCTTTAAATAAGAACGAACTACGAAACGTATTTTTTACTGCTCCAATTCATTTAGAATTAGACTTTACAAAAACAAAAAAAGACAGTGATGGTAAGCTACGTTTCAAGACTCAAAAAGCCGTGAGGTTGGGTATGGGTGGTTTTTTTGGTATAAAAACCGGATCGAGACAAACACTCGAATACAACCAAAATGGGAATAAATTTGAAGTAAAAGAAAAAGGAAACTTTAATGTAAACCAATTTATATACGGACTTAGTGGTTATTTTGGTTACAGATCATGGACGGTTTACGCTAATTACCAAATAAATCCTGTTTTCGAAAATAATGCAATAGACCAACGTCTGTTGTCATTGGGACTGAGACTAGATTGGAACTAAAGGGTTTTATCTAGCTAAATAGCATAGGCCAGCTAATATAATTTGTGAATACATTTTATTACCTTAGCTAGGATTGTGTTCTGTTTATCTGGCTAAAACTAAATTGATTTTGGTTATTTTTGATTTCAGAGTATGTTTTTATTAGCATAATGTGCGCATCGCAAAGCTTGCCACATTTAAAAATAATTTGCAGTTTGATGAAATCAGATAAGTCAATAAGAGAATCAATTTCGGTGAATCAATTGATGGCTCTTGTTCAAATGTTTAGAGCGCAGGATCAAGGCCCTGTGGATGAGAATATCGGAGTCTTTATAATGAATCGAGCCTACTTAGTGAAGTACAAAAAGGGTGATATCATTCACAAAGCAGGCAATGTCTGTAGGGTAATGAATTTTCTGACAACAGGATTGGTGAGAGGATTTATTGTGGATTCAAACAAAGAGTTGACTACTTGGATCGTTGTTGAGCATGAACTCGCAGCACCCATCATCAGTTACGTGAATCAAATAGCGACCATTGAGAACGTACAAGCATTGGAAGATTGTGAGATGATCTCCATGGACTATGATGATATTCAGGAATTGTATGCCACGTTTCCCGAATTTAATCATATTACCAGAAGATTGTTTGAGATTTACTATAGCAAGGCCGAGCTAAGAGCGCTGATTGCTCGATTTAGTACAGCAGAAAAAAAATACCAGTTTTTCCTCGAAAACTTCCATGAGTTGAGCAACAGGGTCTCCCAAATTTACATAGCCTCCTTTTTGGGCATTGACCAAGCGACGTTGAGTAGAATAAGACGGCAGAAGAAAAAATTAGTGTAATATTTTGTGATCATTTTGAAAGAGGGATTCATCTCTTTTGATGTATGCTGCTAAATTTTCTTTGAGGACAATGTCGATGGGCAAATAGTAGGATCGGGGAGGCTGTACTTTATTGATCAGTAAATCATAAATCTGCATCATGGCCCTGAAGGATTGTTCAGATGGGTTTTGATTGAATAAAGCCGAAAGTTTACCAGATTCCAATAATTGTACATTTTCGGTTACAATGTCAAATCCTAAAACAATAACGTCTGGTTTGATGGACTTTTGATAAATTTTAAAAAAAGTATATGCCTGAGAGTTGGTAAACCAAATGGATTTAATATTGGATTTTGTGGTTAGCAAATCTTCGACACTTTCATTTAATTTTTGCTTATCCTCAATGTATAATTCCTTTATTTTAGCATGGATGGAGTTTGCATTGAGATACTGCTGCAGTCCTGTTATTTTATCTGCGGTGTGTTGAGCATTGGTAGAATCGCTGCCGATGGTAATGACCAATATTTCACTTAGTGCTTTTTGTCTCAGTGTAAGAATACTTCCAGCTAATTTGCCGGCATCTTTAGAGTTTTGACCAACATACGAAGTTATACCAGCAATCTCTTGTTCCGTATTGATGGTAAAAAATGGTATATTATTGTGCTCAACAATCCTTGCAAATCTGATGGTTTCCATTTTGAAAAGAGGTGCAGTGAGTATTGCAGCAGGAGTGATGTTGAGCGCTTCCATCAGTTGATTTTCGTAAGAAGCTCCAACTTCATAATCAAAGTCAAAATAAGTAATTTCTACTCCGTATTGACCAATGTTGCGCATTGCAGCCTGTACACCCAATCTGATCTGCTTCCAATACGAGTCAACTCCAGCAGGCAGGACCACTGCAATTTGATGTGTTTTATTGATGGCCAAAGTACTAGCGATCAAATTTTTTTCATATCCAATTTGGTCTGCAATTTGTAAAATACGATCTCTTTTCTCAGCCTTTACATTGCCTCGGCCGTTGATCACTCTATCAACGGTGCCCCTGGAAACTCCAGCAGCACGAGCTATATCTTTGATGGTAATTTTTGACATACAGAAGGCTTTAAAAATAAAATGAAAGAAATGCAATATTATTTGCCTAAAATAAGCTTCAAAAGTAGGAAAATATTTGTGGAAGTCTACAATGTTTGTATTTTTGTTGTGCTCGAGCACAGTAAAATTAAAATCACATGGCTATCACAGGTATAATTAGCAAGTATCCTTCTACATTAATCTACCAACTCAAATCGGTAGAAAAAATGCCCCTTGAAATTTTTGAAACAGCTGAATTTGGCAGTAAATATGTCGCCCAGTCTATTGCATGGGCCATCAAAAGGAAAGAGCAATTGGGTCAGACAACCGTTCTCGGCCTTGCAACGGGCTCTTCTCCGATCAAAATTTATGGTGAATTGGTGCGTATGCACAAAGAGGAAGGCCTCAGCTTCAAAAATGTCGTGACTTTCAATTTGGATGAATATTATGGATTGACGCACGATGACCCACAGAGTTACCATTACTTCATGCATGAACATTTATTTCAACACATTGACATACCCAAGGAAAATATTTATATCCCCGATGGAACCATTCCAATGGATCAAGTATCAAAATACTGTGACCATTATGAAAAGCAAATTCAATTGCATGGAGGTCTAGATATTCAAATTCTGGGAATAGGTCGTACAGGTCACATTGGATTTAACGAACCAGGCTCCGATCAAAAATCCATCACCCGATTGATACAATTGGACAACATAACAAGGAGAGATGCCGCCGAGTCATTTGGTAATATAGAAGATGTGCCTTACAAAGCCATCACCATGGGAATAAAGACCATTTTATCTGCCAAGGAGATTTACATCATGGCATGGGGGCAACACAAGGCTGGAATCGTAAGGTCATCTGTTGAGGAAGAGCCAACACCGAGAATACCAGCCACATTTTTGCAGTTGCATTCCAATGTGAGATATTGCATTGACGGAGCTGCTGCAGAAAAACTGACCAGAGTTGAGACTCCTTGGATGGTTGGATCTTGCCAATGGACAGACAATCTTACATGCAAAGCAGTGGTTTGGTTATCACAATTGACAGGAAAGCCCATCCTTAAATTGACAGATGAAGACTACAATGAGCATGGCCTGAGTGAGCTCATTGCAGAAAGAGACAATGCTTATCAGATCAACTTGGCTATTTTCAATAGATTGCAACATACTATTACAGGTTGGCCAGGCGGAAAACCAAATACAGATGATCGCAATAGACCAGAAAGGTCGACACCAACTAAAAAAAGTGTCATCATATTTAGTCCACACCCGGATGATGATGTCATCTCAATGGGTGGTACTTTCCTCCGTTTGGTAGATCAAGACCATGATGTGCATGTGGCCTATCAAACATCAGGTAATATTGCGGTGCACAATCATGACGCACTGAGATTTCTGGAATTCTATGAGCAGTATAATAAACTGGGAGCAGTTTCACCCAAAAATCCACTTTTTGATACAGCTTTAAAAACGCTTTTGAGCGATGCAAAGGATAAAAATACTCCGGAAGTAAGAGCTGTGAAGGGCTTGATCAGAAGGGGAGAAGCCAGTGCTGCCGCGAGATTTAGTGGTTTGAAAGATAAAAATATCCACTTTTTGGATTTACCATTTTATGAGGCAAGCAAGGTAAAAAAGAGCAATGGAACAGAAGCAGATGTTGCCATTATTAAAGACTTACTCATGGCCAGAAAGCCTCACCAAGTTTTTGCTGCAGGTGACTTGGCTGATCCGCATGGAACACACAGAATTTGTTTAGATGCCATTCTCACTGCATTCGAAGAGCTCAAGGATGAAAAGTGGATCAAAAATTGCTGGTTATGGTTATACCGGGGAGCTTGGCATGAATATACCATTGACGAAATTGAAATGACAATTCCTTTAAGTCCTCAGGAATTACTCAAAAAACGTAAGGCGATTTACATGCACCAAAGCCAGAAGGATAGTGCGCCTTTTCCTGGCGAAGATTCTAGGGAGTTTTGGCAACGTGCAGAACACCGAAATAAAGCCACCGCAGAAATGTACCGAGACCTGGGTTTTGCAGAATATGAAGCGATGGAAGCTTTCAAAAGGTGGAAGTTCAGTTTTCAACAATAACGATTGTACACGCATAACTAGTAAAGGATTTGAATTAATAATAGGCTGATATTGGGACTATTTGTGCCCTTTTTTGACTGAAGCTACGAATGGCCTACACCCATAAGTAGCTTTAGTTTTTTAACTTAATTTTCAGCTGAGGTTCACGAGCCACGAGCAGCTTTCAGTGATCAGTTTTCAGCTGTCAGTTTTTGCGGAAATCGGAAGGAAATCGGTGACAAGCTATCAGTTATCAGTTTTCAGTGGTAATCTTTTTGCAGAAATCGGACGATATAAAGCTGATTTGAATTCTAGGAAAGATGTAGCATTTAAGTTATGAGCCTAACTCATCAGCCACTGGCTTCAGCCTGTGGTGGAAAATGGTCCATCTCGACACCAGTGGGCTTTAGCCCAACATTCCCTTTTTGCAGAAATCAGACAATATGTACCTGATGTGAATGCTAGCAGAAATCTAACATCTGAGTTATGAGCCATCATCATTAGCCACTGGCATTAGCCTGTGGATAATGGTCCATCTCGATACCCGGGGTTTAGCTCAATATTTCCTGTATGAATTGCAGGGAGATTAGCTTTCAGTTATCAGTTTTCAGTCGTCAGTTTCATTGAAATTTGAATATCATGAATAAGAAGACATGTTAATTCGTGATACAGAGTTATTATTCGTGAATTCGTGGCAACCCAAATTATCGGAAATCGGAAAGATGACCTGAAACCAGAAGAGGTGAAATCGGAAATCGAAAGTAAACTGGTAAGATCGGAAATACAAAGTATGGAAACCATGAATTCTAGCAAAAAACTAGCACCCAAGTTACGAGCCCTTCCTCATCAGCTACTGGCTTCAGCCTGTGGTGGAAAATGGTCCATCTCGACACCAGTGGGCTTTAGCCCAACATTCCCTTTTTGCAGAAATCAGACAATA
>JAKQLF010000360.1 GCA_029567325.1 Bacteroidota bacterium
GCATCATCAAAATTCATCAAACAACTATTATATGGTGCGTGAGCAAGTTTGATGTTATCGATGTAATAATTATCAACCGTAGTTGTTTCTACTCCGCCATTAAAGAAAATACAAACTTTTTTGTGGTTACTTAAAGCTTGATTAGAAAAATCAACTGATAGTTTTTCCCAAGCATTGGCAGCTTTGATTTCTGTCCAAATTTCAGCACCTGGACTAGTGCCACCTTCCAATTTCAAAAGCACCGGAATCTTTGCACCAGTTGATAATACTTGTAATTCCAATTGATTGAAAACAGATAAGTCAATTGCTTCTGGGAAATCTGCGCAAAGTGCAGCCCAAGGTTGTGCCGGTTGATCTTTATATAAACCAACTTTGGTAGAAGCATTTCCTGTAGTATTTGGATTGTTCACAACAGTCAATAAGTCAGCGCCAGAGCCAAATGCATAATTTCTTTGACATTCAAAATCATCAATGATATTGGTAATAGGCACTGTGTTTTCACAAGCATCAACAGTTGGTTCTGATTGTCTTAAGTTATCAAAGTAAAAAGTCTTTCCTGCCTCTGCAACATTTGGATTAAAAATGATTTTGATAGCAGACCAGTCTGTAGTTGCCTGAAATTCTTCAAAATTGAATGAAATAGTTTCCCAAGCACCAGGTGTCTTGATATCTCTTTCAACTTCTTTGTTGCCATCAGTAACACTTTCCAATTGGAAAATAACTGATGTACTTCCTTCTGGCGCCCAAACATCTAAGTTGTATTGTGGTTTTAATGAAATGTCAATTGCCCCAGGAGCAACTGCCGCAACTGTTGAGAAAGTTGATGAACCTTTCACATATTTACCAACTTTAGCGGAAGTATTCACACCAGTAGCATCTGGGTTATTTACCACATCAAAAGTGCCATGCAATGCCGTCAATTGATCTAATGGTTCCCAAGGAAGCGAAGCTCCGTTTTCAAAATTTTCTAGATCCGTTACAGATTTTTCACCAAAATGAATAGAATCTATGTAGTAGACATCACCTTCCGCAGGCAGTTTTCCTGCATTGAAGAAGATACCTGCTTTTTTATGGCTATTTAATGCCTCTCCACTAAAATCAACAGAATAATCTACCCATTGATTTAACTCTGTAACAGGGACAGAAATTTCTTTTCCTGGAGAAGCGCCGCCTTCCAATTTAAAAAGTAAGTTACCCGTTTTAGGTGCCCATATTTTTACATTGAATTGGTTTTTCACACTGAGGTCCAAAGGATTCTGAAAGTCCATCAATAAAATGGCGTATTCTTCATTTAGAGGATCTACATATTTACCAACCATAGGAGACATATTCACTGGATTTGGTGCTGGATTTGGTACAACTGTTAAACTATCCCAACCATTGACATAAGTAGCATTTCTATTACATTCAAAATCATCTAGTACATCAGGATTCTTTGTCACACCTTCACAAGCTCCAGCAGGAACAGCGTAAATATTATCAAAATGATACACATCGGCACTGGTTTCTACGCCTGGATCAAAAAACAAAATCATTTTGGTAATGTGTTTGAAATCCTTTGCAGCTGAAAAGTCAAATGTATATTCCTGCCACTTACCGACAAGTCCTATATTTTTGGTCCTCTCGATGGCTGCACCACCTGGGCCTTCCAATTTCATCAAAACTTGGGTGGCTGCTGATGCAAGTATGCTTATCTTAATTTGATTTGAAACACTCAAGTCATAAGCAACTGGGCTTTCTGCAAGTAATAAGCTATATGCATGAGTGCCTGATTTGGTATATTTACCGACTTTAGCTGACATGTTTACAACATTTGGCGTTGGGTTGTCCACTGGTGCTTCCAATACACCATCCAAGCCTTTCCATCCCATTTCATTTCCTGTCTCGAAAGTCTCAAATACGTTGGTGGACTTTATGGCAACAATGTCGTCTACATAAAATGTTCCAACTTTGGCAGTGACAAATGGATCCATAGCTAGAAGCATTTTAGTATGTGCAGTGCCTGCAGCTGTAGAAAAATCTACCGAATACTTAACCCATTTGTTAGCTTCTGTAATTTCTATAAATTTTTCAATGGCTTTACCGCCACCTTCCAGTTTTATCAAAGCTCTTGTAGGAGCAAATGGTGCCCAAATTTTGATGGTCATGGTATTATTGACACTCAAATCAGCAGGACTTGCTAAATCTCCAAGTGCAAAGCAAAAATCAGATGTGCCACTGTTGGCCCATTTTCCGACATTGTCGCTACTATTTACAGTGTCTTTTGCTGGGTTAGCAACTGGACCTGTATAAACAAGTGAATTTAATCCCGCCCAGGCTATGTCTGAAGCGCCGCCTTCAAAATCCTCATATACGGTTTGACCGAATGCGGACATGGCGAAAAGCAAAGAAAAAATAAGTAAGTGTAAACTTTTCTTCATGGTGACTTTAATTTGATTCGAAAAAATGATTTGAATTTTTTTTGTTTTAACAATAGTTATAAAGATGATTTGCCAAGAAACTTGGAAACACCTTGTGGTAACGAATTGCTCAAAACTAAGCCAATAATTACATTAATGCAAGACAAAACGTCCTGAAGCCACCTCACAAAAAACTCATCATATTAAAAATATACCTAATGTATCACTACTCAAATGTCGAAATATGGATACAATTATGATTGATTTTCAGTTTTTTATACTTAGTGTAAATTATACAAACAGATTTAGTCACCTCATCAAGTAAAAATTGAATATTTTTTTTGTTTGAATGGATATTGACTCTCCGACAAGCATAGAAACATCCTCAAAATGCCCTTTTTAAAGCTTTAAAAGATACGAAGAAAGGTTGTCATCATGTTCTAAACCCAACTTTTTACGCAGGCGATATCTTTTATTCTCTACACTTCTCAAACTGATATTGAGTAGTGGAGCGATTTCTTTGGAAGACAAATCCATACGAATGTATGCCGCTAATTTGAGTTCTCCGTTTGTAAGATCAGCATGAAGGACGGACAACTTATTAAGAAATTCTTCATGGACTTCAGCAAAATTTTGTTCAAAGATTTCCCATTCTTCATCTGAAGACAAATTTTGATCAATGAGGTGCATGATTTTTTGTTGCCATTTTTTCTTATTTGAATCGGTAATTTCTTCTTTAGAAACAACCGCTTTTAGTTCGTTGAGCATAGCATTTTTTTGCACCAAGGTCATGGTACTATTGGCAAGCATTTTTGCCTTATAATTTAGCTCGTGTTCCAATTTTTCGTTCTCGGCCTTCATAATTTGACTTCCAATTTCGAGTTCTTTTTCTTTGCGCAATTTTTCCTTCTCTCTTTCTAAATTGCGATCATGCCATTGATCAAAAAACCAGAGACCCGCAATCAACACAATACATAACAGTAAAAAGCCAACCCAAGACTCATACCAATGTGGAGCAATGGTAAAATCTATGAGAGACTTTACATCACCATCCTCCTGCTTTATCAATAACTTATAATTTCCATCAGGCAAATTCCTGAATGTCAAAATCCCATCTTTTGGTATATCTACCCATGTGTCGTCCCAACCACTCAATTGATACCATTGCCCCTTTGTTCCAAGTATTTCACCTCTTTTTTTTAAATAAAAACTAAAATCATTTTCATTGGCTTTAAACTTGTTTGTGTTGGTATGAATATTTCCATTGACCAATAAGTAGTCCAAATCAATTTGTACATTTTTGAAAAGCAGGCTATCATTTGCTGGTAATATCTGATACCCATCGTCGTTGGATGTCAGGATTAGATTCTTATTCATCAAATTCCGATGCGCGTTGAGATTTCCACCATTTCCCGCTAGCCTCAAAACTTCCTTATAATAATCGTATCTGGCATCAGTAATTTCTTTTTTGATGGGAATGATGCTATCACCCAATGTTTGAAAATCTTTTGATCCATTCAAAACCACAAACTCACCATTCAAAGCAAAGAAGAGTACATCTTTATTGATCTGTTCATTGGCCAATTGATCAAAAATGGTTACTTGTAAAACTGAATCAAAACCACGTGACATTTTGAGTAAACCGAGGCCTTCATGGGAATGATATGTCATTAAGCGTTGTTTACTGACTTCAAATCTTTCTATAGAAATATCTCCATCTACTACTCTTTGATCAAAAGACCATTTTCTACCACCTTCCAATTTAAATAAGACTAAGCCCGTATAAGTGGATTGTAAGATCGTAGTGTCATTGATTATTTGCATATCCCAACCTCCAGTGATGTCGCTAATCATTTGCGCTTGACCTGAGTCGTCTATCAAAAATGTTCCTGAATTATGGCCGCAAAGTACTCCCCATTTTGTATCAAGTAAGGACCAGACTTGACCTTGAGTTCCAGCAACAAATGAAAAAGTGCCACTTTTTGGTCTTATAAATACTCCTTGATTGGTGCCTAAGTAAAAGTTTCCTTTTGTGTCCAGTACAGAATACACTGTACCCAATAATCCTTGTTTATCATAGTAAAAAAGGACGCTACTCTTTTGTTTGATGACATTGATGCCCTTATCTAGTCCAACCCACAATTTTTCTTCATTGTCTTCAAAAAGCGCCAAAACAGTATTATTGGACAATCCATTTTGTTTACTGATGTGATGGATTAAATGGAGCGATTCATCTACAATGTATAAGCCGTTCAAGATTGTTCCAATTGCGAAATGACCATTTGATAACTGGATCATTTTATTGATCTCTTCCTTTTTCCACGCTGCGTTCAATTTACTTTCATGAGCACTCCAATTTTGGTTTGCGTCCAATGTAAAAAGTCCATCGTATTGAGTGGCGATGAGCAGTCCTTTTTTATGCTCGAGCACCGCTGTGATTTTAGCACGTTCTGGAATCAATTGACTCCCCTCCACTTCTATATATTGGTTATTTACAATTTGGAAGATGCCTTTTGCTATTTTTGGAATATAAAGTCTTTCATTAATATTTGTTCCCAACATGACATTTGTGGGTGGCTTGATGGGGCTGATGGTATCATAATCAAAAGCATAAACGTCGGCAAAAGATTGGAAAAGGAGCTCATTTTTATTTCCAAAAATATTCCAAATTTCTTCCTTTGTATTATTGATCACTTTTTCCGAAATGTCCACATATTTTGGAATTGCCGGATTGGACATATCGATAAAACCAAAGGTCTCGTAGCCGCCAGTATATATCTTGCAATCCTTACCTAAGTAAACAGCCCTTGGTCTGAGGTTGTCTTTTATTCGTACCAAGCGCCAACTGAAACCATTATAAATGAGTACTCCATCTGTATTTGCCACGAAAATCAGCCCGTCACAATCTTGTGCAAACATCCAGTTTTGATTTGCCCCTTGATAATCACTTTTCCCAAAATGGATGATTTCTGGTACTTCTTGGGCATTGAGCAGGATGCTGCAATGAAGCAACAACAAAAGGTATATGATCGTGGACTTGGACATGGGGTAAAGATAAGGCAAAAATTTTATGGTTAATGTTTAGTGATTAATGGTTAATGTTTAGTGGTAGGTAACAAAACCCACATATTGTAATTATCAATCAATTAGTTTAACTTTGTAAAATGAGTGCTATCAGACAAATAATGCCAAATTATACTACCGAAGATTACGAAAGGTGGGAAGGCCGGTGGGAAATCATCAATGGTTTGGCTGTTGACATGTCACCTATGCCAAGTCCAAGGCATCAAAATATCTCCAGTAAATTATCAAAATTACTTGAAAATGCCATTGAGGACAATGGTTGTCAACATTGCAAGGTATACCAACCGATTGATTATAGAATTGATGATCATACCATTGTAAATCCTGATATTTCCATCGTCTGTGATCCTATAAATGGGCAATATCTTGAATTCCCTCCGGTTTTGGTTGTGGAAATTATTTCACCTTCTACTGCTTTCAAAGATAGAAATACAAAGTATGATCTTTATCAAAAGGAAGGGATAAAATATTACATCATCATAGATCCAATTGATGACACCATAGAGGTTTTCACTCTAGGAGAGGATGGGCTTTATTTCAAAAGTGACAGCCAGGTTTTCAAATTTGGAGGTGACTGCACTTTTGAGGTGGATTTGTCTGTTTGTCTGCGGTAATGATGTGGAAAGTGGAGATGTAAGATTTTCCACCTAACTTGTGATGGGAACACATTATATATTTTAACAAAAGACCAATTTAATTTAGAATAAAGCATCTATGGAAACAGATTGATCAATCACACTAAGACTGTATTTATTGTCTTTTACGCCAAATGGTGAAATAAACAAAACCATGACATTTTTCTTTGTATTTGTATGGCTTTGAAACTTTACTTTTCTTTCTCTGATGGTATCTCCATCTTTTTGACTAAAGGTAATAACATCCCCATAAAATTTCATTTCACAAATATTGATTATGTTGTCGGCTCTGTCAATAATGAGATCGATCTGGAAGCCTGGAGATCCAGTTCTGGCAGGTAAGTAATAGGAGTTAATTTTTGTATAAACACCTGATATACCTAAGGCATATTTGATATTATCTATGTGTTTCATACACAGCGTTTCAAAACTAATGCCCATCCACGATCTCACTTTTGGTGTATTATAAATGCTAATAAATTGACCTTTTGAACTATTTCTCATGACGAAATGGTGGTAAAAAAAACTGTATTCGTCTACTAATCTATATAAACCCTCTCTTTTCTTATTGCTGAATGGAAGTTGAAATTGAATAAATCCACATTCTTCCAATTCGTTTAAAATCTTGGTTAAACCACCACCATTGGTAAATTTTGTTGATTCTATAATTTCTTGTCTTGTCAATCCTTTCCTCTTCTGAGCTAACTTTTCGACAATGAGTTCATAATTCTCATAATGCGTAAATAGTGCTCGGTATAGATTGGCATATTCAGATTTTAATGGTGCATCTTTTTCAAAGAATAATCTATCAATACATACGGGAACCGATTCTCCTTTTCGGACCAAGGACAAATAGTGCGGTATTCCCCCCATAGCCATGTAGATTTGTACAATATCATATCTAGAAAGTGAAATTGATTTTTTTGCAAAATACTTTTCCGTTTCAAGCAAGTTGAATGGCTTTATCCTAAAATATTCAGAAACCCTATTGTGTAAACCACTCTTATTTCTCAGAATATTATTCATCATCCAAGAAGTTGCTGAACCACAAATAATTACAAGAATATTTTGATTTACGGCCCAATCATTCCAAAAATATTCAAATGCTGGCATGAAGCCCGAAGCATGGGTATCCATCCATGGGAATTCATCCAAAAAAACTACCTTTTTACTTTTTCCAAATTTTTCAATAAGTAATTGCTTGAGCAATGCGAATGCTTCAAACCAATCTTTTGGCTCCTTCACAGGAACAGCATATCCAGACATCTCATTTATCTTAATAGAAAATTCTATGAGAAGCCTTTCTCTACTTACATCTTGAATTCCCGTAAAATAAAAATGAGGAATATCTAGCAAAGTTTTTTTTATAAAATAGGTCTTTCCTACCCTTCTGCGTCCCAAAACTGCCACAAGTCTGGAATCCTTGCTTTGGATACATGACTGCATACGATGCTTTTCTTCTTCTCTACCTATAAAGAAATTTTCGACACTCATCTAAAAGTAATTTTAGAATACAAATATACACAATACTCGCTCAAAGTACAATTATAATTGTACTTTGAGCGAGTACTATAAACTTAATACTCGCTCAAAGTACAATTATATTTGATGTTTGAGCGAGCACTATAAATTTAATACTCGCTCAAACTATAATATTTGCCAAAGTTTGAGCGAGCATTAGAAACTATTAATTGCTCAAATACATCAATCAGACAATTATCCAGTGTATTTTAAGACTACTTGAAAACTCATAATTTGTTTTGTAAGAACCAAAATATAAGGCCAATTGATTTATAAATCAGAGCAGTTCATCCAAGATATCTTCATCTTGTTTTGCATATCTCTTGCTCCAGGTAAATTTTAAAAATCGGTAAAATAAATAACATGATAACATGCCAAACGGGATGGCCATCATTTCTAATTTCAGCTCACTCATTTCTTCCACTGATTCTTCAGAAATAAAATGATAGAGTAGCACAACAAGAATACCTCCTAAAAAACCTCCAACATAATAGCTAACTACCCCAACAATTGCATATAGCCAAGCATTCTTTTGGTTTAAGATTGCAAGTTTATAATATTCTCTCCCTACCAAATACATCAATACAATTCCTAACATGTCATTTATTTTCAGCCCATACAGATCAATGATCAAATAAATTTTTAGTTTGTTTTTTGTCTCACAATCCCACCAAACTCATTGCCTTTTTCATAGCCTCCATATTGGTTTTTAAAGCCAGTCCATCTTCCATTTCATTGAGTACTTGGTTGAATGGTTCTGTCCTGACCGGTCCATCATAACCAATATCCAGAAGCGCTTGCAAAAACTGCTTGACATTGATGATGCCTGTAGCCATTGGAAGTTCCCGTTTTCCATCTTCTTGTGTAATACGTGTAAACCCGTTTCTGGCATCATTAAGATCGACCGTGATGATGTCTTCAGGTGTCAAAGTGCGTATATCATCTGCTGTATCATCCGCACAATACCAATGAAAGGTGTCGAGTACAAAACCTACATTACTTTGTCCAATGGCTGCAATCAATTCTTTACCCTCTTTCATCGAACCAATAAAGGGATATTTCCCAGCAGTCATCATGGTACGCATACCCAAGTATTCCAAACCTAGGCTGACACCATGGTCTTTCATTACCTTGGCACACTCACCCAAACGGTAAGCGTGTTGCTTCAAGTTTTCATTGTAGGTCAGGGTATTGTGATTGGATATGATCCACGTATTAATCCGGGTAGCACCTTGCTTTTCCATCGTTTGTACAAACTTCCTCAAACCTTTGAAATCATCATTGAATTTGCGCTTGGATAGCCGGTATTCCACTGGAATATTGGTCGAATCCCATGTCAAATTATGTTCTTTCATCTTGCCCAAAAGGTGATCAAGTTGTGCATCGCTATATTTCATCACTTCATTTGGGTAAGGGCTCACTGCTTCATATCCAAATTTGATAGCATAATCTATTGCTTCTTGCAAATTTGCTTTTACACCGATTATTCCGGGGTTGAGCGCCAATTTAAATTTGCGTTCTGGAATGGTCATAAATGATTTCCCGAATGTATTATTTGACAGCAAGGCTAAGCTTGTTGCCAAGGCTGTTGTTTTTGTAAATTGTCTGCGCTCCATGATGAGAATTTATTTCATCGAAATATACAGTTCTATTTCCAAATAGCGTATTCAAAATAAATAATTGTCTTAAGTCCCATCTTGTCAGTTCAAATTCAAATAATTCGAACAGAGATTCACACATTTTTTTTTACTTTTACACACCTCCTCAATAAAGCCAATAAATTCAAATCATTCAAATAAAAACATTACAGTCATGTATGGATTAAAGTCACTTTTCATTTGTCTCATCACTTCAACGATTTTGTTATCTTGCAAAGGAGATAAAACTGCCCAGATGGAAACAACAACACCAGAAACACCCACTTATGAAATTTCTTTGGCGCAATGGTCGCTACACAAATCATTCTTTGGTCCAGCTCTCAATGGTGATTGGACTGCATTCGGAAAAATGCTACAGGAAAGTCCAGATTCTTTATTGCAAGGACCACTCAACCCAGTGGATTTTCCAAAAATTGCCAAAGGTTACGGAATCAGCATCATCGAATTGGTCAATACCTTTTATTATAGCAAAGCCAAAGACATGGCATTTTGGGAATCATTTAAAAAATCGTGTGATGAACAAGGCGTAAAAGTAGGCCTCATCATGTGCGACGCATTGGGTGACATTGGTAATGCTGACTCTACAGCAAGAAAACTTGCGGTTGAAAATCATTATCCATGGGTAGACATTGCTGCTTATTTAGGCGCACATACCATCAGGGTGAACGCTGCAGGACAAGGTACAGCTGATGAAGTTGCTGCTCATGCGGCTGATGGACTAAGTAAACTTGGAGCTTATGCTGCAACCAAGGGAATCAATGTTGTAGTAGAAAATCACGGTGGATTTAGTTCAGATGGCTCTTGGTTGGCTGGAGTTATGAAAGCCGTTAATATGGAAAATGTAGGAACGCTTCCAGATTTTGGAAACTTCTGCATGGAGCGCACAGCTGACGGTTGTGCAAAAGAATACGACCGTTACAAAGGAATTGAAGAATTGATGCCTTATGCCAAAGGTGTATCTGCTAAAACCAATAATTTTGATGAAGCAGGTAACGAAGCAGATAAAGATTATGTAAGAATCATGAAAATAGTCAAAGATTCTGGTTTCAAAGGTACCATTGGTATTGAATATGAAGGTACTGTTTTGTCTGAGGACGAAGGCATTAAAGCTACTCAGGCACTATTGAATAAGGTGTTACAAGAATAACATTACTGCTTTCCAAAAAGCAATTTAAATATACGAAGGGTGATAGAAAATGCAGAATGGTATTTTTTATCGCCCTTTGATTTTTGTCTCCCCAAAACATTAAATTTGGATTAAAATCCACTGAATAAAATCTTGGTGAGGACGCAAAATTTTGCGTCTCTACATTTTATTCTTTGAAAATCATATCCCTTATTGAATTAAAATTGAAATCCATTGACCGCCTATTGAATTCCTATTGAAACATCCGCCTCTACTATGAAATCTATTGCTCCGCTATTAAAATTGTATTTTAACTTTACCAAAGGAAATGTATTTGTCAACCTTACGCTGCCAAGATGATCATCAACTTTAAATCTCTTTTGATTTGCACAGTAATGTGTTTAATCAGTAATGCTGTTTCAGCACAATCGCTCATAGACCAAATCAATCAATTGAGTAATCAATATCTTCAAAAAGATGGATATTCCTTACAAGAATATGCAGAAATGGAAGTAAGCGATCATTATTATTCCAAAAATTTGGATATTTATCATACCTATTATCAACAATTTTACAAAGGTATTCCAGTCGATAATGGGATTTTAAATACTGCTTTCAAGAACGGTAAAATAATGAATGTCAAGTCTGGCTTTGCAAAAAATATACAAGTTGATACCTCGAAAATAAAATCTGTAATGAGTCCGGAACGAGGACTGACAGCAGCATTAGATCACCTTAATATCGAAACGAGATTTTTACCTAGACAAAAGACTTCCAGGAATAGTAAAATTGGTAAAAACCCCATTTATGTTTTCGAAAAATCCAACATTTCCAAAATAGATATGGATGTGTATTTGGTATGGGTTAAAGAAGGAAATTCCCTGAGACTTTGTTGGGAAAATGAGATCGAACCCACAACAAGTAACAAAGAACATTTCATCATCCAGGTGGATGCATTTACTGGCGAATTTGTCAAGAAACAAAACAGAATCATTGAGTGCCAATTTGATCACAATCGTTTTGAAAACCATGACGGCCATAATCATAAATCAAGTCAAAGAATCATCCAAAAAACGGCTTCTAGCAGCTCTATGGCAAATTCTTACACTGTTTTTGACTTGCCCGTAGAAAGCCCTTCCCACGGTGGTCGTACAATTACCTCGAGCCCTTGGAAACGAACTGGGCCTGGCAATCCTGCATCGACACTTGGGTGGCACAATGATGGTGTTGGTTATACAATTACGAGAGGCAATAATGTCTATGCCTATGAGGATCAAAATGCTGACAATAATCCAGGATATTCACCAAATGGTGGCGGTGGTTTAGATTTTAATTTTCCTCTTAACGTATCCAATGCGCCAGCGACAAATATAGATGCGGCCATCACTAATTTATTTCATACCAGCAATTTAGTCCATGACATTACCTATCAATATGGATTTGATGAGGTTGCAGGTAATTTTCAAAAAAACAATTTGTCCCGAGGAGGTGCACAGAATGACCCTGTTTTGGCTGAAGCGCTGGATGGATCAGGATTTGATAATGCCAATTTCTTCACTCCAGCTGATGGAAGTAGCGGCAGAATGCAAATGTTCTTATGGTCTCCTGCGACGCCTTCAGTTGTTTTAACAGTAAATTCCCCAAATACGTTACCAAATATTGTAGTTGCTGAATCCGGCTTTAGCTCAAATAATAAAATTGCAAATGTAGGATCAAAGACAGGAAATATTGTAATTGTAAATGATGGTTCCGCGAATCCAAGCCTGGGGTGTAATGCTCTTGTAAATGGAGCGAACTTAGTTGGCAATATAGCACTTATTGACCGAGGTAGTTGCAATTTTACTGTCAAAGTGAAAAATGCACAGAATGCCGGAGCTATTGCCGCAATTGTCATCAATAATGCTGCTGGCCCACCTACCGTCATGGGTGGAGCAGACAATTCTATCACTATTCCTGCGGTCATGGTCTCAAATACAAATGGAGCTGCGATCAAAAATGCCTTGCTCAGTGGCAATGTAAATGTCACTCTCTCTGCTTCAGGTGCAGTAAATCTGGATGGTAGTTATGATAATGGCATCGTCATTCACGAGTATGGTCATGGAATATCAAATCGACTTACTGGTGGACCTGCTGCTGCTGGTTGCCTTGGAAATCAAGAGCAAATGGGTGAAGGCTGGAGTGATTTCTTGGCACTCATGCTCACAACCAATTGGTCATCAGCTTTGGATACAATGCGAAGGGGAATTGGTACTTATGTTATTGGTGAAATGCCAAATGGGACAGGAATTAGAACTTATCCATATACTACTAACATGGCTGTAAACCCATTTACTTACACAGATGTTGCTGCTGCGCCTTTGGTTGCTGCAAATACTCCAAGTCCACATTTTATAGGTTCCATTTGGGCAAGTATGCTTTGGGACATGACATGGAATATCATTGAAATGGAGGGCATTGATGCTGATATTTATCAAGGAACTGGTGGTAACAATATTGCTTTGGAATTGGTCATTGCGGGTATGAAGTTACAGCCTTGTAGTCCCGGATTTGTGGACGGCAGAGATGCCATTTTACTTGCCGATGAAATATTATACGGGGGTGCTCACCAATGCGCAATATGGAAAGCCTTTGCTCAACGTGGGTTGGGTTTAAGTGCTAGTCAAGGACTATCTTCTAGTTTTACAGATGGGGTGGCAGCCTTCGATCAACCTGCAGGAGTGACCTTGACTAAAACACTGAATAAATTGAATGCTTATGAAGGAGAATCAATCACCATCAAAAGTAAAGCAAAGTGTAGATGTATAGCTACTCCAAATTTTCAATTAAAAAGCGAAATTCCTGCAGGTTATGAAATAACCAATGTGGTCAGAGGGACTTTGGTTGGTAATAATGTCCTTTCAAACTTGACTGCATTACAAGTTGAAGAAGAAGACTCAATAATTTATACCATTAAAGTCAAAAACTGTAGTGGCGCTCAAGAACTAACCACATTTTATGATGAAGTACAAGGTGCGGCTAAATTCACGTCCAGTAAATTATCAGGGACAGGAACTAAATCTTGGGTTACTTCCACTGCTCAATCAAATAGTGCCCCAGGATCTTGGTATGGCCTCAATTATGCAGATGCATCAGATTATGTTTTGACTCAAAACACAAATTTGGCCATCAATCAAATCACAAGATTATCATTTTATCATAAATTCAATACTGAAGAAAACTGGGATGGTGGTGTGGTTGAAATTTCTTTAAATAATGGCCCTTGGATAGACCTTGGCCCATATTTTCTGAAAAATGGATATCCTTCCTTTTTTGCTTCCAATGGGAGTTCGAATCTTGCAGGAAGATTGGGATTTACGGGCGATAGTAACAGCTTTTATGGCTCTAGTGCTTTTATAGAAAGCGTTGTTGACCTATCTTCATTTGCTGGCAATAATGTGCGCATCAGATTTAGATTTGCAAGTGATTCTAATACAGCAGCAACAGGAATCAATGGCTGGCATGTCGATGATATACGATTTAATGTATATAGTGGAGGCATCTCAAATTCTATTTCAACCAGCAATAATGTGCCACTAGACACCTTAAGTGTTGGGCTAGCTTCTTTGGGCCTGACTCAAAAAACAATATTTGTAGATCAAAATGCTAGTGGACTTAACTTTGGGGGGACATGGCCGAATGCATTTCCAAATTTAAAGGATGCTTTGGAAGTGGCAACTTGCCACCAAATAGATTCCATCTTTATAGCTGAAGGGATTTATTCACCATCAAATAATCGAGATAGTTCTTTTGTAATCACAGATACCATCAAATTATTCGGAGGTTTTCCATCAGGTGGTGGGCTTTTTGCTTCCAGAAATCCAACTTTGAATGAAACCATACTTTCAGGTGACATTGGCAGTCTTGAAAATACATCGGATAATACCTTTCATGTATTGAAAATTCCAGCGAACGGAGTTACAACACTAGATGGTCTCATCATTGAGAAAGGTAATGCAGATGGTGCAGGTGATCAAAGCAAAGGTGCCGCTATTTATAATCAAGGAAAAATTATTTTGGAAAATACAATCTTGAGATCTAATACCGGAGGATCAACGACTTATAATTTGCCAGGAGGTTTGATTGAAGTTTCTGGAATGACTAAGATGTAGGATGCTTCTGCATCGAGCATCGAGCGCATCGAGCAACGAACTTTAAAAAAAATTAAATTTTGACTACTTAAGGCCATAAACGATTAAACGCATAAACAAATAAACCAACGCAGTTCCGCAAGTTGCTTTCAGTTTTCAGCGCTCAGCGGTCAGCTTTTTTTTGCCACGAGCTTTGAGCCATGAGCCACGAGCTTTGTTTATTCGTTCAGTTTCGCAGTTCAGCAATTTCGCAGTTCAGCAATTTCGCAACTCAGCAAATTTCGCAATTCAGCAATTCAGCAGTTTCGCAATTCAGCAAATTTCGCAGTTCAGCAATTTCGCAATTCAGCAATTCAGCAATTCCGAAGTTCAGCAGTTTCGCAATTCAGGAATTTCGCAATTTATATTGAGACAGATTTTGAAATCGCACCTTTTCTTATTGCAACTAGTCCAATAATAGAAAGTAACAACAATAAAATCATGATACCCCATTGATCCATAGTAGGTATCGGTGCCACACAAGTAATGGCGACACTACCATTCCCCGGAGCAAGTGCAACAGAAGCAATTGGTTCTTCAGCAGTTGGTGCAACAAAAGAGCCGCCACCGCCGCCGCCATGCCTGGTGAAAGGAGGGTTGGTCAATGCAGCAGTTGAAGCACCGCC
>JAKQLF010000308.1 GCA_029567325.1 Bacteroidota bacterium
TTTTATTCTATTTGATAAAACTTCCCTTATGACGAAATATTGCTTTCTCTCAATCCTGTTATTTTTATCCGTACAAATTTCCTTTAGCCAGATTACAGAAAATATTGCCGACAGCAATGATGGGAAGAAACCCAAAATGCAGGTAGTGTTTGCATTGGATGCCACGGGCAGCATGGGTGGATTGATCAGCGCCGCCAAAGACAAGATATGGAGTATTGTAAGCAGCCTGGCACAAACACAAACCGCACCCGATATAGAAGTGGGACTGATTTTTTACAGGGATAAAGGCGATGAGTTTATCACCAAACGGATAGCCCTCACCGATAGTATGGATGTAGTGTACAGTGAACTGATGCAGGTGTCGGCCAAGGGTGGGGGAGATGGCCCCGAAAGTGTGAACCAGGGTTTGAATGAAGCAGTGGAATTATTCAACTGGGACACAGATACTTCCACCTATAAAGCTATTTTTTTAGTGGGTGATTATGAGCCACACATGGACTACAAAAATGATGTGCCCTATTTTGTGACTTGTAAAATAGCAAAGCAAAAAGATATTGTACTCAATACCATTTTGATGGGTAACAATAAAACAGCCGGAAAAATATGGAAGGAAATAGCCAACTGCAATGAAGGTGCTTACGTGAATGTCAACATGAATGTAAATGATATTGACATTGCTACGCCATTTGATTCTGCTATAGCCAGCATCAACGATCAACTGGATGACCTGCGGTATTATTATGGTCAGACATCGTTGAAAGTGAAAAGCAACCAGTACAAAGCAAAATCAAAACAAATGGCATACAGTTCTAAAACTAATGTAAAAGCGCAACGGGCTGAGTACAATTACAATTACTACAAAAAAGCAGGCGGCAAAAAGCAAAATGAACTGCTGAGCGATGTCGCTTCCAAAAATGTGTTGTATGACTCCATTTCAAATGATCAGCTGCCCGATGAATTCAAAGGCCTCAGCAAAGACTCTTTAGCCATTGTGATAAAACAAAAAACAG
The DNA here is from genome assembly GCA_029567325.1 of Bacteroidota bacterium. GTDB lineage: Bacteria > Bacteroidota > Bacteroidia > Chitinophagales > Saprospiraceae > JADKBO01. Next base: position 1,011 of record JAKQLF010000308.1, read on the forward strand.
CGCTTCGTGACATCCTGCAGCAATCGTTGAAAGGGGAAGTGGAAAAACGGAATGCCTACATTGAAACAGAACTGGCCAAGAAAAGTAAGGTGGAAGTAGAAGGCAGTTTCAATAATATCATCTTTACCAATATTCAAAAGCAAACAAAAAAGAAGAACATACAATT
>JAKQLF010000363.1 GCA_029567325.1 Bacteroidota bacterium
GAGAAACAGGCAAGTTCAAAAGATACCTTCACGATGAAGATAATGATAAAACACTAGGTCACAACAGCACACGTGGAATTGCAGAAGATGTAGATGGGAAGTTATGGGTAGTCCATGGTAAAGGAATAGACAAATTTGATCCAGAAACAGAAGCATTTGAACATTATTATGACGATAAATTTTCTGTTTTACGACATGATGGCGATATACTCTTGACTAAAAGTGGTGATATTTGGTTAATGGGTTCAGAAGGTTTATTCAAAGTAGATAAGCGTAATAAAAGTCTCATATTTTATGGAAGTCCTGATATAAAAGCTGATATATCATTGGATGGTAGGGAGTTGTATCAAGATTCCTATGGAAATATTTGGGTAGGATATAATAGAGGATTGGCAGTGTTTAATACTGAAACTTTGAGTTTTGAAGTGATTGATATCCCTGGTGTGGTTTTGGATGTGACAGCTTTGAAGGAATATCCTAAAGATATTTTAGTAATAGGTACAGCAGGGACTGGTTTGGTTTTATATTCAATATCAAAAAGACAAGTTGTAAATAATTTCAATTATTCACCTTCAGATCCTAAAGGAATTTCGGGTTCTTCGGTGTACTCATTGTACGTAGATAAAGCCAACAATCTTTGGATAGGTTTGTTTTACGGTCTCAATCGAATCAATCCCCAAAGTCAAAGATTTCCTTTATTGCAAAATGGTAAAGGAGTCAATAATTTAACAAATTTCACCCTGTTTATTTATCAAGATCCCCTTGGTGGATACTGGTTGAATACCATGGAAGGCTTGTTGTACAGGAAGTCGCTTTATGATGAATTTATAAATGTGCTGGGTCCTCCAAATTTCAAAGTTGGGTATAATGATGTGAGAGGAATTGATGGAGATAAAAATGGAAAAGTTCTTATAAATGTAAGATCAAATGGCTTATACCAATTTGACAAAAATACAAATGAAATCACAAAGTTAGGATCAGGTAATATATTTAAAGAAAAGTATGTTTTTAAGATCAAAACAGATGTCAACGATGAAAATATTTTGTGGTTAAGTGGTTCTGGTGGATTTTGCAAAATGGACAAAAAAACTTTAGACACCATTTGGTATCATCCACAGGAAATAAACAACACATTAAAATCAAATAATATCACCCATTTCATACAAGATCAAGATGGAGGATTATATTTTGTAAGTGGTGGCAATTTATGTTTATTTGAATCAACAAACGTAAAGATTCGTTTAATAGATCCAAATTTTAAAATCAAAGGAAGTGTTCATGCACTCGCATTAAGTGATCATAAAGTATGGGTAGCCACTACTACAAATTTGTATGCATACCACCTGATAGACAAAAAATGGACCTTGGTAAAAAGAGCAGATGGCGTTACTGATTTGAAAAGTGTAGGATTGCAAATTGATGATAAAGGTGTGGCATGGACTATCATAGGTTCAGAAATTACGGCTGTTGGAGATACACCAGCAAAAACATTACATTATCAATCTCCTACCTCATTTGTCAATGGAATAGGTGATAAAAGTCGAGAAGGTTTTCTACTTTTCGGTGGATCAAATGGTGCTATTTTGATCAATCCTTACAACTTGTACAAAGATACCCTTGCGCCAAAAGTAGTTTTTGCAGGATTAGAAATTGCCAATAAACCTATTAATCTGGATACCGAAGATGAGTTTGTAAAAAACATAAAGTTAGATTTTGAAGATAAGGTATTTACATTAAAATTTGCAGCCGTCCATTTTCTTTTTCGAAATCAAATAAAGTATAGGTACCAACTTAAGGGTTTTGATAAAGATTGGATGGATAGTGGAACGGAAAGATCAGTCACATACACCAATCTTAGACCGGGGAATTATACTTTTTT
>JAKQLF010000315.1 GCA_029567325.1 Bacteroidota bacterium
GTTTTGCCTGGATTAAATGTTGTTTTCATGGAAGTTATCTGACTTGCCGTAAATGGTTTAGCAAACATCAACTCATTGAGTGTGGTAATAACACTATCCACATTGCTTGGATTGGGTAAGGTTTTGAGAAAGGCCACAACATCAATTCTTTGGTTGATACCGCCAGTGACATTTCCTCGAATTAACAAAGCTGTTGAAAATTGGACTCTCGCAGGAAGCGTAACGGCGTTAATCCAACCACGATAAAAGGATGGGGTTTGATAATAGGCTTTCCAACCTGCTACTGATGGCAATTCAAATGAATCCATTTGTAGAAGCGCTTGGTACCGTGCCCAAGACTGTAAATAAGTATATTTTTGAGCAAGGGCCTGATTGTAACTAAACTTCATTGGCACTGCAACGCTTGACATGAAATCATGTGGATTCTTGATCATTGCACCGAGTATTTTACGATCATAAAAATGTTCGCTTTTCAATAGTGCTTTTAATGCTGGACCAATGTTGAATTGATTATTGATAAGTAGCTGAGACATGGGTTCGATTATTTCTGACTCCGTTTCAGCAGTTATTTCATAATAAACAAACCATCTATACAACTTTCGGCAAAAAAATCGCGCCACCTCCCTTTTACTGAATATAATGTCAATCAGATCTTTATATTCTTCCTGATCATTGTTTTTAATGACCACTTTATCAAAGCGATGACTCAAAGTTTTGTCTGTTACATCATGATTGTTTGGGACAAATCTGGACCCAAAACCTTCATTGGATGTACTTCTGTAATTGTAATCTCTCCACCCAGTCAAAACCTTGGCAATGGCAGTAACATCCTCCTCAGTATAATTGGTATAATCTCCAGGACCCACTTGCTCACCTTTACCAATTGTAAATAATTCGAGTAGTTCTCTGGCATAATTTTCATTTGGGGCTCTTTTAGTATTTTGATTGCCATTCAGAAACCTCAACATCGACGGATCAATGGTTATTTCCTCTACCAATTTTTTAAAATTCCCATCAAAATTATCGTGAAAAAGCATGATGTACTTCCATAAATACCTTCCGTCCCGAATATCTGAAATGGCAAAATGATTGTGCCAAAATAAAACCAATTTGTGCCTTATAGATTCTTCGCCACTGATTGATCTGCCTGTAAACCAAGCTTTTAAAGATTGATAACGGTAGTTTCGTACGCCATTTCCAATGTCATATTTCGCATTGATCCACGTTTGGCCAATGGGCACTTCATCATCATCTTCATAATCAAAGTTTAGTGGAAAATCAGAAATTGCAGGTGGGTTAAACAGGTTATCAATGGTAGATGATAACCCAGCACTTGTAAATTTCTGAAGTGAATCCATGTCAAATGACATCATTGTCCTCCTCAAAAGATGGGCGGTTTCAAGCTTTGTCCAAGGTCCTGTGTAAGGACTAAAACCATTTTTCAATGTTTCAACTTTGAGCGCCTTTGTTGCGACATTTGGTTGTATGGATTTAAGAAAAGATCTTCTTTTCATATTTTGATATTTTGGAAGCATGGTATTGAACAGGAATGGCTTTTAGATTTAAATATTTTGGAAAGGTTTAATCCTACTTTCTAATAAGTTACTAAATTACCCTTTGAATCAATTAAAGCACATGAAAAGAAGAGATTTCGTACAATCTAGCCTCGGTGGATTGCTTTTGAGTAAATCCATTGTTTCAGATTTTGGCAGCCCAAAATCAGCGCATACTTTCAAACATCATTATGCTCCCCATTTTGGAATGTTTAAAAATCATGCGGGTGATGATTTGGTAGACCAATTGAAATTCATGGCTGACCAAGGGTTTACTGGCTTGGAAGACAACGGTCTTTTGGGCCGATCAATCCAGGATCAGGAAAAAATTGGAAATACGCTTGCGAAATTGGGCATGAAAATGGGCGTTTTTGTCATTGATGGAGGTGACAATTGGAAGGCTTCGCTCACAACTGGAAAACAAGAATTTCAAGATAAGTTTCTAGCCACGTGTCAACTTTCTGTGGATGCTGCAAAACGGGTAAATGCTCAGTGGGCA
>JAKQLF010000354.1 GCA_029567325.1 Bacteroidota bacterium
TGTAAAAATAATCCATCCGGTCATGATCTGATTTTAAAGGATGAGGCATCTATAAATCAAGGCAAGATTCTTTTTGACAGCCACTGCGCGGGCTGCCATAATTTCAAACAAGATGGAATGGGACCTCAACTTGGAGGTATCACCCAATTGCAGAGCAGCGATTGGATCAAACAATTTATTCAAAATCCAAAAGTATTAGTGGACCAAAAAGACCAGCGTGCTGATTCACTTTACACCAAATACAAGGTTTTGATGGCCTCCTATGAGCATCTTGGTGATGCAGCAATAGATCAGATAATTGCCTATTTACACACTCAACCATTGCCCAAAAAAACGGACTCTGATCCAGATGCATTAACTGATCCAATTTCTGATACCATAGTTGATTCAGGTATGATTTTAGGCTTGGAAGAATGGGCACAGTTTCCCACAACTAGTGATAGTCTCAAAAAACCTTTGACACGGATTACTTATACTGGCATTCATCCATACACCAAAGAGCTGATGGTACTGGATCTTAGGGGCAAACTTTATAAACTGGTAAACAAGGAACCCAAAGTGTTCATGGACATTTCAAAGCTTGAGCCTCACTTTATGCACGATAAAGGTCTCGGCACAGGTTTTGGGAGCTTTGCCTTTCACCCAGCCTTTTTGCAAAATGGCTTGTTCTACACCAGCCACGCAGAACCTGCTGATACCAAAAAAGCCGATTTCACCTTGCCAGATACTGCCAATGTCACGCTACAATGGGTGATAAAGGAATGGACCATCGACCCAAAAAGTGCACAACCCCTTTTCAATAAAGGTCGTGAATTGATGCGAATCGACTTCCAAGGTCAAATACATGGCGTTCAAGAAATAGCTTTCAATCCAAATGCTATAAATTCTGATGCCGACTATGGTCTACTTTACATTTGTCTAGGCGATGGAGGAGCAGTGGAGCATGGCCTACCGGAGGTTGGTGGTTCACTTCAATGGATTTATGGCTCAGTGCTGCGCATAGATCCCCGAGGAAACAATTCAAATAATAAAGCATATGGCATTCCTAATAACAATCCATTTATAGATTCAACTGGTGTTGGAATCATAAAAGAAATTTACGCGTATGGATTCAGAAACCCGCATCGCATCACTTGGACAGCCAGTGGTAAAATGTTGGTCATCAATATAGGTCACTTCAATATAGAATCTATTTATGACTTGCAAGCCGGCGATTTTTGCGGCTGGCCTGTCAGAGAGGGTGACTTTGTGATCAATCCTTATGGCGACATGACTGTTGTTTATCCAACCAATTATAAAGGTGCTGCGGCAATTGGCAAATCTCCAATTTTTTCATACGACCATGATGAAGGAAAAGCCATTTGTGGCATACATGAATATTTGGGAAATAAAGTTTCTGCATTAAAAGGAAAATTATTATTGGGCGACATTCCGACCGGTAGATTGTTTTATGTAAATACTGCTGACATTGGTCTGAAAAACGCACCTATTTATGAATGGAAAGTGAAGGTCAAAGGAAAGGTAACGACTTTGCGAAATCTATGCGGTGATAACCGGGTTGATTTACATTTTGGGAGAGATTACCAAGGTGAATTGTACATCATGACCAAACCAGATGGCAAACTTTACAAAATTGTCAACTAAGTTTAGTAGTAACTTATATCATGGAGGTTTGCCACCTCAACTTTTTTTGAACATATTAAATAATATACATATCTTTGTAATTATTTGAAGTTCATCAATTTATAACATGAGACTTGAACAACCCCTTACAAAGTTGTATTATTCCATTGGTGAGATTGCGGACATCTTTGGCGTCAACACTTCACTGATCAGGTATTGGGAAAAAGAGTTTAAAAACCTGAAACCAAACAAAAATCGCAATGGTATCAGGAAATATACCACCAAAGATATTGCTGAATTCAACAAAATTTATGAGCTCGTAAAAGAGCGTGGATTTACCATTGAAGGTGCGAGAAAGGCACTTTCAGACAAATCTACAGTATTAGAACCACCTGTAATTCAAGAAAAAATAACCATTGAAAAGCCCAAAAGTCACACAGTTGATGGAAATACAGAAGAGAAAAAGGTCGTACTCAATCGGCTGAGTTTACTAAAGGGTAAGTTATTGTTGATCAAACAAATGCTCAACGAAGCTTAATTCGCCTTACTTAGATAAAACCTCATAGCTTTCACTTTATATTAAAAAGAACCAATA
>JAKQLF010000357.1 GCA_029567325.1 Bacteroidota bacterium
TGTGAAAGCTGTTGACATTGACAAAGATGGTGACCTGGATCTTGTGGTCGGAAATCATGGTCTCAATAGCAGATTTAAAGCAGATGTTACTTACCCAATAAATTTGTATTTTAGTGATTTTGATGAAAATGGCTCACCCGAAGGTATTTTGACGAAGGTTCATGGTGACAAAAAAGGATACCCTTATGCATTAAGACATAATCTGATGATGCGCTTACCTGGATTAAAGAAAAAATACGCCAACTTCGAGTCATTCAAAACAGCATCCATTGACAGCATTTTTAGCCCACAACAACTTTCAAATGCAACTGTAATGCAAGCCAATGAACTATCATCCTGCATATTGGTGAATGAAGGAAATTTTAAATTCAAAAAAGTAATATTGCCTTATCAAGTTCAGTTCAGCCCGATATATGCTATAGAATCTGTAGATATCAATGGAGATGGGTTTGCGGATCTATTGATGGGAGGTAATCTTTACGGTGTACAGCCAGAAATGGGAAGGTATGATGCGTCTTATGGTCATATTTTGGTTAATGATGGAAAAGGACAGTTTCAAGATAAGTCAAAAGATTATGGTTTTTCTGTCAAGGGACAGATCAGAGATTTTGTTGTGGACAATGATTTAGTTCACGTGTTTAGAAATAATGACTCTGTATTGAGTTTCAAAATAGTAAAAAAATAGCATGAAGCAGTTTTTTGGGTTGGTTTTATTTGGTTTGTTGGCTTTGCTTGGGTGTACGGGAGAAAAATCCAATGACATTTCGGAAAGTATCTTTGATTCTTTGGACAGTAAACAAACAGGTATTGACTTTTCAAATGATCTAAAGGATAATGATAAGTTTAATATCATTTCATACTTATATTACTACAATGGTGGTGGTGTAGCTATTGGAGACATTAACAATGACGGACTAGAAGATATTTACTTTAGTGGTAATCAGACACCTGATCAATTGTACCTAAACAAAGGTGGCATGCAATTTGAAAATATCACACAAAAAGCTGGCATCAGAGCTGACAATACATGGTCCACCG
>JAKQLF010000370.1 GCA_029567325.1 Bacteroidota bacterium
CTCGGGCGAAGGTAAAACAAATGAAGACATTGAAACTACCATTCGCCAAGTGATTGATAAAGCTTTAGTGTCAGAACAAGTGATTGATATATTTGATGCGGCAGGGATCAAGAAACCTGACATCTCAATTTTAAGTGATGAATTCCTCATGGAGCTGAAAAACCATGAGCACAAAAACATCGCGCTAGAAGTGCTCAAAAAACTCCTAAATGAAGAAATCAAAGTCCGCGAAAAAACTAACCTAATTCAAAGCCGCAGCTTAATGGAGATGCTACAAAATTCTATTAAACGCTACCAAAACAAAATCATCACTGCTGCTGAGCTAATGGATGAACTGATTAAAGTCAGCAAAGAAATTGTGCATGGTGATAGTGAAGCGGAGCGCATGAAACTTAGTCCACTTGAGTTTGCGTTTTACACGGCGGTGGCCAATAACGACAGTGCCAAACAGCTTATGCAGCAGGATAAATTACGTGAACTAGCAGTCGTTCTACTTCAAAAAGTGCGGGAAAATGCATCCATAGACTGGACGATTAAAGAAAGCGTAAAAGCCAAACTCAAAGTGATTGTAAAGCGCACACTCAGACAATTTGGCTACCCACCTGATATGGAAATATTGGCAACCGAAACGGTATTGAAACAGGCAGAGTTGATAGCTAATGAATTAATGGAAAAATAAAACTAAATTTGACCATAAAGTAAGTCGTCTGTATCAAATAAACTGTTATCCCCAGACTTTTGAATCGATGCGCTAGGTAAAAATTTATCTGCCGTTTCTTTTAGAGTTGCTAAATCAGGTTGCCATTCACAGTAGTTTTGCCAATCAATTTTGTCTATTGTTTCAAGCTTCATGACTTTTAAATTTAATGGCTTACGACCATAATTTATTGTTTTAACACCTCCGCTCAACTTATGGCCTGTGTATTGATGATTAGCTTTTTCATCTGAACCATGCTGATTTAAATGGTCAGTAATGGTATGTCTAAAGCTATGAAAAACCTTGTCCTTATGGATAATACCTATATTACGTTTAAAATCAGTAAACCATTTAGAAGGAGCAGCGCCAAATCCATTTTGTTCGGAAAAGGTAACATCAAATAACATTTGATGGCCATCTTGCTTACGTTGGTTAGCAAACTCAACCAACCCCATTTTAACCAAATCAGGATGAATAGGTATATCACGAGGACTGGCATCTGTTTTAGTACCAGGTAAATGCATAACATCCATGTTGGATTTTTTAAATATATGCTTTACTTCCATCCCAGCTGGTTCACTTATTCGTGCGCCAGTGTATAAACCAATGACAGGTATCCAAAATTGCCAAGGTTTTATTGCATAATTTGGTAAAGAATCAAAAATTAGTTTTAAATCACTTGAGTCAAAATAATCATAATGAGTATTATTGTCAGCCTTAAAAGTTAAAGTTAGAGGTGATGGACAGTAGTTTCTTTCAGAATCGATTGCCCATTCAATAAATTGTCTTATAAATGATAAATCACGTTTTATGGTTGTCCCTTTAACTTTATCTATATTTAATCTATGTGATATCCACTTATCTTTGATTACTCTGTCAGTAATTAATGATAGGTCATAATTTGAACCAAGAATTTTCACCAAATCATCCAAAGTTGACAAAGCCATTCTTTGACTTTTTGGAGCATTTTTTTTATCTTCAAGAAATGACCGATATTCACCGATAGCTCTCTTTAAACTAATCGTTTTTTTAATTCCTGAGCCTTGGATAGATGGTTGATTCGATACTGATGGGGTATGGGTGGAAATAGATGCTTGCAATAACAATGCTAAAGCCTTTAAACCATCAGCATTATCTCTTTCAGTTCCGTCGGTTTTTAATATAAAATCTTGATCATTTTTCTCAACTTGCCAACCCCTAAGGTTCGCAAAATCAAAACCGTTGCTCATAGTGGCTCCAAACTTATAAGCGAACCAGATAGCTTTTGATGGGTCGCGAGTGCGCAAACTTACGCGTTTATCAACGCCTTTGCGTTGTAAACGTAGATAGTAAATGCCATGGCGACTTTTAACAAGGTAAGAATTTAGTTGCATAATCAACAGTGACACTTGCAGTGACACCACTGATTCGACGTGAAAATAAATGTTATTTTAAATCAACAAGTTACAACTTTATGGCGTCCCCACGGGGATTCGAACCCCGGTCGCCTCCGTGAAAGGGAGGTGTCCTAGGCCTCTAGACGATGGGGACCTAAGAAAATATTGCCAAAGGCAATATTAGATACAACACGTACATTTTACTACAAGTCACTATATTTCTATAATGAATTTTTGCTAAATTGGTGGAGGTAAGCGGGATCGAACCGCTGACCTCTTGCATGCCATGCAAGCGCTCTCCCAGCTGAGCTATACCCCCAGTTACCTACATTTTCAC
>JAKQLF010000390.1 GCA_029567325.1 Bacteroidota bacterium
ATATATTTTCCATCAGGAGTGATTTCTGGACCATCATCCAATGTTTTTTGATTGGTCAGTTGAGTTTCTTTACCCGTAGCTATATCAACTGAATAAATATCATATTGGCCTTTGCGATTTGCGGTAAATATCATTTTTTTATTGTCTGGTGTCCAGGCATGCAGGTAGGATTGGCCTACTCCATCTTTGGTTACCTTGATGGGCATAGAGTCACCAGTAGCTGGCATATAATAAAGGGAAGAATGGCCATTGTCTTTGTCATTATGATTGCTCAAACCCATTAATTTTCCGTCAAAAGTCAAGACGTGATCATTGTTGTTTCTGGTCGCAAAACCTGTATTGAGAGGGGTAATCATGGATGTTTCCAATTCATAATTAAACAACCTGCCTTTGGAATTATAAATGAGCTTTTTACCGTCTACTGTCCAGTTTGGTGCTTGGATAGAGTGTCCTGAGCTAAATAATATTTTGCGATGTCCACTTTCTACATCCATTACTTCCAAGTGACTGCCTATATAATCTCTATAAGGTCTAAAAGCGGGATCAACTGGTCGTACAATGCGCACATTTCTAAACTTTACCGTTTCTGCAATATTACCATTGTGTGAGCATACGTACAATCCAACATAAACCTCATTGTCCATCACATTGCTTTCTATAGAAACCTCAGTAAATTCTTCTCCAAATTTTGCTGTGGACATGATGTATTTACTTCCCCTTCTTTCCAATTGGATGACATCGGGAAAAGAATCCTTAGAAATAACCTGGTCAGTAGGTCCGCCGATAGAATCGCGGTGTTGCAAAGAAGTGAGTCCATCTCCATGAGTAGAAGCATTGATGTGTTGAGTATGTGCATCAAGGTTATTTTTAATGATCCACCCCGTTTTGCGATGAGGATCTACACCACCACCCTGGAAATCTATTTCCGCCCTGAGAATGAAATCGCCTTGAATGCTGGTCCATAAATAGTGAAACTGATCGGTGGTTCCCCACATATTGATACCCGCACCACCAATGGTGTAGGTTTGTGCGTGCTCATCATAAGAAGCAAAGCCAGGATATTTTGGTTGACCAATGTCTGTGTGATTGTCGAAAATTCCAATTTTGCTTTGACTGAAAGAAAGTGAAGTTGCCATAAGTAATAAAATAAGTAAAAGTGACTTTTTCATTTTTAATGTTTTTGTTTTAAATGACTCCAATAAATTGATTTAAAGGCATCCAGAAGGAGTAATAAAACACTCAGAAAAATGGTACAATGGCTTGGTGGCTTATAGATCAAAATATATTTAGCATATTATGAATAATATTCGAATTTACAATACCTTATTGATATTTCTTGGACTTTATCGATTACACAGTTAGTAGAATATACCATTCATTATCAATTATTTGAAAGCCTTTTGATCATTTCTATACACATCCTGCCATTGTGATAGGGAGCCTTCCATGGGCCAGCCTTATCCTTGTTTAAAATGGGCTTTCCGTCCTCATCACAACCCCAATACCACTCACCATTTTCATAATCTTTTTGAAATAATTGAATGTAATTCCAAATCTCACTAGAAGTTTCGAGCAATTCTTCGTCCATCGAACTTTGGTAAGCATCAAAAAAACCAACTACCCCTTCTGCTTGCGGCCACCAATCTCTTTCTGGATGATAAGTTCCGTCTGGAAAGCGGTCGTTGTGCACCGCACCTCTATCGTCAATGCCATGAGCTTTGACTCGGTAGGCTATTTCATTAGTCACAAAATTGACTTGCGCTTGTAACACTTTATCCCCCAATACTTCGCAGGCTTCATTGAGTAACCAGGCTGACTCTATTTCATGGCCGAAAGATTCGTGGGTATAGTTTTCCACCCAAAACTCGTCAAAAAATAATTTCAACCGTTTGCTTTCTAGGTCAACAAATTTGTCGACGTACAAACAAATTAACTTAGATAGCGCTTTGGCAATGGGTTTACTTTGATCACATCTGTATAAGTTGGTATATGCTTCTAGCACATGCAGATGGGTATTCATGGTTTTGGCATCGTTACCTTCCTTTTCACTGAGAGCCACAACCTCTAGAGGTTCCCAAGATTGAGATTTTGCTTCCCAATAGCCAAAATTCTTCTTATCTTTTGCTTTTGTTTCCAGCAATTCAAATAGAGATTTGGCCAAATCCAAAGCCTGTTTGTCACCTGTCAACAAATAATATTCACTAAAAGCATAGATTCCAAAAGCTTGGGCATAAACCTGTTTTTTAGTATCTACAACCTCACCTTGAGCATTTACAGACCAATAAAGTCCACCAAAATCCATGTCTACAAAATGCGTGATCAAATATTGGTAAGCTTTGTCAGCAAGTGGTTGGTACTGGGTTTTCCCCAATCTGGAAACCGCTGAGAATGCCCACAAAATTCGAGTATTAAGGATGACTCCCTTATCTGCATCAACATCTACTTTTCCCAGTCCGTCCACCCGGCCAAAAAAACCATTACCTGTTGGATCAGGCATATGTTGGGCCCACCAACCAAAGATGTTGTCAAGTTCAAGCTCAAAAGCTTCTTTACCAAATGCATATAATTGCTTGTCTGCCAAGATATCAGATTATAATTTTTGCATAATTTCAAGATTTTTTGCGATCAACGCAGATCTTGTTTTTACAGATTGCGCAGATGTTAACCCATCTTCTGGCGTATTTAAAACATAGTCAACCAATTGCGCCACGGTTGTAGTAGCAACGTGCATACGGGTATCTGATGAGGCATAGTAGATAAAGACTTCGTCATCCTCATTCTTGATCCAACCATTTGCAAATGTCACATTAGAAACATCACCTACTCTTTCGTCACCTTCTGGTGCAATGAAATGCCCGCCTGGTGCGTGCGTGAGTTTCCAAGGCTCAGTCAATGAAGTCATAAACATGTATAAAACGTATCGTAAGCCAGCAGCAGTGTTTCTCACACCATGTGCCAGGTGCAACCAACCATGAGGTGTTTTAATTGGAGCCGGACCTTGCCCATTTTTCACCTCTTTGATGGTGTGATAGACTTTCTGATCGATGATGATTTCTTCTTTAACTTCTGGATATTCCATACTGTCACAATATCCCCAGCCAATGCCCCCACCTTTTCCAACATCGATGAATCCATCTTGAGGTCTAGTGTAGAGCGCGTACTTTCCACCAACAAATTCATCGTGTAAAACCACATTTCTTTGCTGGCCAGAATAGCTGATCAAATCTGGCAATCTCTCCCAATTTTTCAAATCTTTGGTCCTCACAATACCACAATTAGCCGTTGCAGCAGTGGTATCTTCCAATCGATTGAGGTCTTTTCTTTCTGTACAAAATAAACCATATATCCAGCCATCTTCGTGTTTTACCAATCGCATATCGTAAACATTGGTATCTGGATCTTCTGTTTGAGGTAGGTCAATTGGGTAATCCCAAAATTCGAAGTTATCAACACCATTGACACTTTCTGCAATGGCAAAGAATGATTTTCTGTCTACTCCTTCCACCCTTACTACCAGTAAATACTTTCCTTCCCACAAAATGGCACCAGAATTGAAGGTTGCATTGACTCCCAATCTTTCCATTAGAAAAGGATTACTATTTTCATCCAAATCATATTTCCAATGAATTGGTGTGTGGGCAGCAGTTATTACCGGAAATTTCCACCTTTGATATATGCCGTTTGATAATCCCGCCGGTGAATTTTGTTGCTGAATGAGCGCCTGATGTTCACGTTTCAATTGGGCAATTCGAGTCTGAAATATGGTCATAAATAATTTCCTTTATAATTTCTCTATTTTAAAAATCTAACATTAATGCTGTCGAGCTCTTTCCTCCGATTTCCGGTTTCCGTTTTCCGTCCTCCGATTTCCGTTTTCCGTCCTCCGATTTCCGATTTCCGATTTCCGATTTCCGATCTCCGATTTCCGTTTTCCGATCTCCGTCCTAAGCCGCAGGCAATTTATCATACCATGTCTTTTTGAGAATGATAGAAGTTATCACCACCACGGTTATCGCTATGAACGTCGGAACACCCTTGAGTAATATGAGGTAAATCGGGAATATCACCAATGCTGATTGCCAAATGATGCCAATTACCACATTGAATATATCCTTGCCAAGTTTTAAGTTACCATCAAATTCAGGATTTTCTGCGATGACTTGTGCTCTGATCGGTCCCCAGAATCCCCAAGGCCTCACATTTTTATAAAAGGCTTTGAGCACTGATTCGTCAACGGGTGGTGCAAGATAGGTACCTACAAAACATCCAATAACGGAGATGAGCAACATCAATGGAAAAGTATAAAGATCCAGGACTCCATCAAATATAAATCTGAATGAAAGTGCTGGAATCAATCCACACACCATTCCCCAGAAAAATCCGCTACCATTAAATCTCCACCAATACCATTTCAAAACATTGGCTGCAACATAACTTCCATATAAGCCCGAGACGATCCATTGCAAGATGTCATTGACGTCTTTGGCATAAAAGCCAATTACAATACTTATCAAAACCATAATAATCCCTGCAAGGTAGTTGATGCTTCTGATTTTTGTATTTGGTGCCTCAGGATTGATGTATTTGAGGTAAATGTCATTGACAATATAGGCTTGGGTGGCATTCAAGGTACCTGCAAAGGTAGACATAAAGGCCGCCAAAAGACCTGCCAGCAAAAGACCCAACAAACCTGAAGGAACAAATTGCTGAATAGCAGATGGTAAAACCTGTTCAAAATCCAATTGACCTCGCACGATCAAATCCAATTTATCATAATTGAGCAATGCCAATACAGCAAAGCCAGCAATCATAAAGTATCTGATGGGCATCAATATCAAACTCACACTACCACTCATCAAAGCAGCTTCTCTTGGTGATTTTGAAGAAAGGATTTTTTGCATATCATAAGTCGGAGCTGGACCTGCCAAACTCACCAAAACACCTTTAAATAACATCATCATGAAAAACACAGAAAACAAGCTGTATCCATCACTTTTTATCTTTTCATTGACTTCCGGAATAATGGTACTCCAGTCAAGCGTCAAGCGTGTCCCAAAAAATGGAGAATACCATCCATCTGGCACGTTTAAAGTTGAAGCGGCTAATGCGTTCATTGCAATTACACCTATGACAATACTCGCAATGGCCATCAATGAGTATTGAATCACATCAGTCCAAACTATACTAAGCATACCTCCCAAAAGCGTATAAAAAACAGCGAAACAAGTGAGAATAATTCCATAAAAATGTGGCACATATTGTTCTGAAATGTCAAAGGGCACGTATTGAGAAAGCCATTCCCATGGGATGAATATCTCTATAAATTTGCCAACGCCAATAAATCCGTAAGCCAAATAACCTAAGCCCATGATGATGGCAAAAATCACCACTATTGCGTGAGATCTTACAGCTCCGATATTGGTACCAAAACGAGTGTTGATCCATTCTGCGCCAGTCGTAACGTTTGACCTCCTCAGCCATTGGGACATAAACATCATTAAAAAAATCTGGTTGAAGACTGGCCAAAGCCAAGGAATCCAAGCACTTTTTATTCCATAAATAAATAATATCATAACTAGCCACACGGTTCCTGAAATATCAAACATACCTGAGGCATTGGACAAGCCCAGCATATACCAAGGCATGCTATTGCCACCTAAAAGGTAGTCGTTTTTGCTTTGTTCCGCGCGTTTTTTAAAATATAATCCAAGAAAAATAGTACTTGCCAGATACAGCAAAATAATGGATAGGTCTAGGCCTGAGATGTTCATAAAAGTTGGTTTTTAAATGTGAGCAATTGTCGTTTTGAATTACAAGTGATAAAAATAGAATTTATTTGTGGGTAGAAAACTATTTCGCAAAATTTGTCCCGATATCCTTAAGGGTGAGGGTCATTGGATCTTTCACAAAATCCTTAAAGTCTGCCTCCGTCATGTGGCCTGGATATGACATATAATGGTGGGATTCACGTGCATTTCTCCAAAAAGATATATAAGTTATTTGCCTTGCTTTTGGTGAAGCTTTTATCGGGTTGAGGATTCTTTGAGTAAACCACTTTGGATCTTTGATCGACTCTGATCCTGTTTCTGTCAATGCACATATTTTCCCCTTTTCCGCCGCCAAATCAGCGATCATTTCCAATCCCGCTACCAAACTTTTTATGCCAATAGCGTTGAGTGAGTCATTGTTGCTAGCCTTCACATCCATGTAATTGTCCCATCCCAAAAGATCAACATAGTCATCACCAGGATATCCATAAAGATAATCAGTGCGACTTCCGCTGGATTTCATCCTACTTCTATCTGGAGAAAAAGCATAAATTAAGTTGTGGATATTGTGTTTTGTCTTGAAATAATCGACATTGAATTTAAACAAAGCGATATAATCCGCTTCTGCCGTATTTCCCTTGCCCCACCAAAACCAGTTACCGTTGTGTTCGTGAAATGGGCGATAAATCATTGCCACTGCATTTCCATCAACTTGAACACTTTTGATGAAATTTGCAGCTAAATCCAAGTGAAAAAGCAATTTTTGATGGTCTTTGCCCCCAGGTAAAATATCCTTGGTAATTTTTGATGTGTCCCAAGAACTAGCTCCATCAACAGGATTGTCCATATGAAAGGAGATGGCATTTATACCTCCGTTTTTGTGAATGTCGATCATCCAATTTCTCATATCAGAAAAAGCTACACTGTCCAAATTTCGAGGTGTGTGAATATCACCAATTTCCCATCCGTATACTGCAGGGTATTCACCACTGACCCTGTACATGTCACACATGCCTTCCTTTTTCCACCAACCTAGTCCATAAGCGAGCGCATCTTGGTGCCCAATCATAATGCCTTTTCCAGCAGTTGCCTCCAATCTTTTGTATAAATCCTGAGCACCTTTTGTTGCACTTTTATCAGAAGTGATGGTTTTGTTTGAATGGCATGAATAACCAAGAAAAACTGAGCAAAATATGAGAATGAGGATCTTTTGCATGTGCCGACCTTGCGATTTGAATCTTTCAATTAAAACAAAGCCCAAAAATGGGAATATTCCTGTCTAAAATCATGGATTTTTATTCCATTTGTAAGGGGTAATTATGATTTAAAAGCCACAAAAGATGATTTATTTAGTTTTATCTAAAAAAAACCCTCAATCAAAAATATAAGTTTGGTTTCAATAGATTATTGACAACGTTTTATTCTATAAGCCATTACTGCAAAATATGCTAGCTTTGGACTTTATCAATTAAAAAAGTTTGATCAAGAATTTCAAAACCAGTCCCTATAAAAATCCAGTGTTGCTTCATAATTCCAATGGTTATACTCGATAAAATTCAAAACAATGAAAATTAAAAAACTCTATATTTTGCTTTTTATAGGGCTTATTGCTTCTTCTCAAATTGCGCAAGGTCAAAAAATAAAATTATCAGCTGACAATCTTGAGGCAAACAAAGTTTATATGTCTTTGGAAAAATTACAGGGCAAACATGTTGTGAAAGTCATTAAGGATTCTACAGTTTTAGAGGCTGATGAGCCCACCTTTGTCAAAATCAAGGATATTGTTTTTAAAGATGGAGTGATTGAAGTTAAAGTTTTGAGCAAATTAAATCAAAGAGCCCGACCTACAGATCGAGGTTTTATTGGCTTGGCATTCAGAATCAATGAGGACCTTTCAAAATTTGAATGCATTTATATTCGACCTACCAATGGTCGAAGTGATGATCAAATCAGAAGAAACCATTCGACTCAATATTTTTCTTATCCAGATTATAAATTTTCTCGTCTAAGAAAAGAATCACCAGAATTGTATGAGTCCTACGCAGACATGGGACTCAATGAGTGGATTAAAATTAAAATCGAAGTGAAAGGTAGTCAAGCCAAACTTTATTTGAATGATGGTCAACAGCCCTCGTTGGTGGTAAATGATCTTAAAATGGGTGCAAATGCTTCAGGGGCGATGGGTTTATTTGTGGATGTAGGAACAGAAGGGTATTTTAGAGATTTGAAAATTACCGAAAAATAAGATCTTGATCATTGAATGAATAGATTCTTTATTTTTTTGCTTTCAAAAAAACAACATTGTCTGATTCAACACTTTTAATCGCCAATGTTTGCTCTACATTTGTGCATAGAACAGGTAAGCCGCTTTTATCTATTAGATAGACTGCGTATTGTTTACTGCGCATAAAATCAATGCACTTTTGATATGCGCCATTTGTTTTATTGGTTAGATATTCCATGATGACGATTGGCTCAGCAGTTTCCAAATGTTTCTCTGCCCCTTTCAATACAGACCATTCGCCACCCTCTGCATCTATTTTAATCAGTCGAGGAGAAAGTTGTTTGCTTTCCAAAAAGTTATCCAGACTCGTAGACTCTGTTTGAGTAATCGTAGGTTTTGCTGCAGCATACCATGACTGAGCTTCATATTGCTCAATGGAAGTAGAAGCATATTCTGAATGAAGGCTGTCAAAACTCACAAATGATTTTGCTCCGACAACTTCACTAACGATCAAGGGAAAAGTCAGAATGTTTTTAAAATCTTTACAATTGCGATTTAAAACTTGGAATGTATCAGGGCTTGGTTCGAAAGCACAAACAACACCACTTGAGCCCACCAACTTATTGGCCAAACGGGTAAAATATCCAAAGTGAGCTCCTACATCGACAACTGCATCTCCTGTTTTCAAGGTGTTGATGAAAAATTTAGCCAGTCTGATCTCCGAGTCGTGCGATTTCCCACCAGAAATGAAAATATCGGTGCCTGCTGGTAAAGCCACTTCCATCGTTTCACCAAAAAAAAGTGCCGCTTTTTTGTATAATGGTTTTTTGACAATCGGATAAATCAACATACGGTAGCCCAAGGCTGTGAAATATTTCAAAGGATGGTGCAACATCCTAGTGAACTTCGACACTTTGCCAAGCCTGTCTACCTCTTCAATCGACTTTTGTGTTACACCCAAAGAAACATTTGTTTATAATAAAAACAATTCCATGCAAAGATTGTCAACCCCACTCAAACTACCAAATAGAATACGATCTCACTTTGTTGAGGGACTAGAAATTCCACAATTTTGATTCATTCAGTTCTTACTCTGAAATTATTCCAAAATGGTTTGTTCTTCTACCTTGTCAACCTTGCTTCTTTTATATTTTCTGATGATCAAACCAAGTGGTCTATCATAATTGATGTAATTTTCTACCCAGTTGATGAATGAAACTATTTTATTGCGATATCCAACCAAAGAAATGATGTGCACAAACATCCAAAGAAACCACGCAAACACGCCACCAAATTTAAAGCCTGCAATATCAGCAACGGCTCTATTGCGTCCTATTGTTGCCATTGCACCCTTATTAAAATATTTAAAAGGAACCCAATCTTTTTGATTTTCACTGCGCAATAAATTCTCACCCAAGTGTTTGCCTTGCTGAATGGCAACGGTGGCCATCATAGGAAAACCCTTTGGATTGACTTCATCAACTTGTAAAGCAATATCTCCGATGGCAAACACATTGGGCAAATTGTTTACTCTGTTGAATTGATCAACTTCTATTCTTCCACCTTTTAAATGAGAGAACATATCCATACCAGGGAGGTCATTTCCTTTTACTCCGGCAGTCCACATCAACGTCTGACATGGAATCTTTGTACCATCGGCCAATTCAATAATCTTACCATCATAATTTTTTACTTGGGTATTTAGGCGCACTTCAATTCCAAGGCTTGTCAAATATTCAAGTGATTTTTTGCTTGAATAAGCAGACATACTACTAAGAAGTTTGTTACCTGCTTCGAACAAATAAATCCTCATCAAGCTAAAATCCAACTCAGGGTAATCCTTGGGCAACACATAATTCCTCATCTCAGCAATAGCTCCCGCCATTTCCAAACCAGCAGGTCCACCTCCCACAATGGCTACGTTGATCATACTTGACCGATCATGCTCATCCATTGTATTGATAGCAGATTCGAGATTTTGGATCAAATTACTTCGAAAATCAAGAGAATCTGTCACTGACTTCAAAGTCAAAGAATGTTTAGCAATTTGCTCATTTCCAAAAAAGTTGGTTTTCGCTCCCTGCGCCAAGACCATGATGTCATAATCTATGTCACCAATCGTTGTAAAAATCTTGTTTGCTAGTGGGTCAACTCCTTTGACCTCACACATTTTAAAGTTTATCTTACTTTGGTCCCGGAAGATTCTTCTCACAGGATAGGCAATATTTCCTGGCTCCAATCCACCCGTGGCTACTTGGTAAAGCAAGGGTTGAAAGGTATGAAAATTGTTTTTATCAAGTAGCGTAACTTGATATTGCGTAGATTTTTGAAGCTTTTTTGCTAGGGCTAAACCACCAAAACCAGCACCAATAATGACAACACGTTTCATAAACTTGATTTTTAATTGTTACTGTGGCCAAACTTGTAATAGTAACGATTGAAAGTTTATTTTGTTCTTACTGTTTTTTAAAGAATATTATACAAATTTACTCGTCCTAAGTAAATGCTTAGCCAAACATAAAACTGTTTCTATTAAAAATTATAAATCGGGCAAATAACCCTCAGATGCTAAATTGATAAATTTGTGAGTTCGATAGTCAGATCAAATAGATGGTTTTCGCTTAATAAATATCATTTTCTTCAATTATTTTATCAGGATCATTTTTTCAAAAACAAAACAAGCTTTTGGAAATTGAATTTATCACACACAATTATTGGGATTCTGAGTCGCTTCCCTTCTTTCATTCTCTAATCAAACCAATATTTATTTTGCTTAGCTATTATTTTTCAAGGCTCACATTATCAATAAGTTGTACAATTGATAAAATGCTGTAACTTTGTTTTGTCAAACATTTTTTAAATGGCTCATAGTTTAGCTTTAAAACGATTTTTAATGGTGGCGACATTGCCATTGTTATTCATCCTACAGCTAACCGCTAATTATGAATCATTTACCGTTCAGAGTCCGAATAATAATGTATCGGCGGGGCTTGAAGCAACCAAATGGCTAGACTGTACACTCGTACAGATTTTAAGTAGTGCTGATATTGATCAAAACATACTAGAAGAAAAGATTTCGGAAATAGAATTTCTGGAAGCTGCATCTTCTTTCCATACCAACGAAAATCAAGTTCATTTATATTCAAAGGATGCTGAAAAAACGCACTTTTCCGATCCTTTTCTTACCATTGGTCATCAAAGGCTCTACGACCTGTACTGTGCCTGGAAACTAGACTGTTAGTCAGGTTTCCTAAAAATATACATCAAGAAGTAATTTATTTTTAACAGATACGGCTGTGTCAAACATGCCGATCATTCAACCATTTATAATCATGGTGAAAAATCACGTATCAAAGCTTTTTGACGAGCAAGGCACGATTGATCATTTAAAACATTACTTGCCTTCGCAGTCACCATTGAAGGACTTCATACACCACAACACTTTGCATGCTTTTCAAAATTTGCCTTTTGATCAAGGCATCAGACAAGCTTCAGAAATCTTTGGGTATAAAGTTTCACTCAGCTTAGCAGAATATAGAAAGAGTTATAACGAAGGCCAAATAGATATCAGAGTACTCAATCAAGTGCTTAAAAAGGAAAAGCCTGGAATTGAAAAGGCATGGCTCGATAAAATGATATCTCAAGATCACCCAACTGCGCTCACGCAGAGGATTGGAAGGATCAGGTCCACATGGAAAGAAGTTTATCATACAGATTTGGATCAACTCGTCCATCCTTTACTTTTTAGAATTTTATGCAGTTATTTGGACCAAGGTATCTCAACAAGGGTTTTTCCAGTATCGAGCAAAGGTTTTTTAGATTCTATCAAAGAACTAGAAAAACATACTTTTTCAAGTTTTTTCAGAGGAAAGCGCGCTAAAGCACTCTTGCTAGACGAATCAGTTACTTTAAAAGATTTGCTCAAAATACTGGTTGGTGAAGAGCAATTATATACTGATTATCTGTTTGACCAACAATTTGCACATCCCGGTTGGTCGGGCTTGGTCGCTCAGTTGGAGGACAATCCAGAAACGCTTTATGAAAAGAAATCCATCAAACTCAGAAATCTTATTTGTTTTGAATTGCTGTTGGAGATAGATGCGCTGGACGAAAAATTTGGAGAAATCTGGTCTCCTATTGGATTAAAAGTAAAGCCTTTTAAAACAGGTTTGTTTGACGAGATACATTGGACAGAATATTATGAAGTCATGCGGCTTTGGCAACTCAGTTATGAGTGGACTTATTTTGATCAAGTACTTGCGAGTTTGTTTGTTCCTCTCGAAGAAAAAAACAAAACGGAAAGGTCATCTTATCAAGCATTGCTTTGCATTGATGATAGATCCTGTTCTTTGCGAAGGTACTTAGAGCATACAGACCCCAATTGCCAGACTTTTGGAACTCCTGGTTTTTTTGGAGTTGAATTTTATTATCAACCAGCAGATGGCAGCTTTAATACAAAAGTGTGTCCGGCACCAATGACTCCAAAGTTTTTGATCAAAGAAACTAGTAAGGGGCCTAAACTTGAAAAAGACGCGCATTTTAACAAACATGGCCATTCTTATCTAGGAGGTTGGCTTATTTCTCAGAC
Organism: Bacteroidota bacterium; assembly: GCA_029567325.1. Taxonomy (GTDB): domain Bacteria; phylum Bacteroidota; class Bacteroidia; order Chitinophagales; family Saprospiraceae; genus JADKBO01. The sequence goes on from JAKQLF010000390.1 coordinate 12,581, forward strand.
GCTTGGTTTTTGGTCTGCCTTAAAACTTGCCATCAACATATTCAAGCCCACTTTTAGTCCTGCTACCAGTGTTTCTTTTAAACACATGAGCAAATCAGCAGAATTGCATATTGAGTGCCACGACACATCACACATTGAAAATGATTTGCAGGTTGGCTTCACCATCCAAGAAATGGCAGACAGAGTAGAGGGTACATTAAAAAGCATTGGTCTCGTCGAAAACTTTGCTCCTATTGTTTACATCATTGGACATGGATCCACCTCCACGAATAATACACATTATGCAGGCTATGACTGCGGTGCTTGTAGCGGTAGGCCCGGCTCTGTCAACGCCAGAGTCTTTTCTTATATGGCCAATGAAAAAAAAGTACGGGCGATTCTTTCTACCAAGGGTATCCATATTCCTGATGATACCTTTTTTATTGGGGCACTCCATGACACAAGCCGGGATGAAATCATGTTTTATGATGAACCACCAGTTGATGGTATACATGATTTAAAACATTTGGAAAATAGCAATAGAATGCTCAAGGCTTTGGAATTGAACGCCAAAGAAAGGTCAAGAAGATTTGAGTCCATTCATTCAAATCAAGATGCAACCAAGGTTCATAAAAAAGTAAAACGCAGATCAGTCTCTTTATTTGAACCAAGGCCTGAACTCAACCACGCTACCAACGCTTTGGCAATCGTAGGAAGAAGATCTCTAACTGAACATACCTTTCTCGATCGTCGCGCTTTTATGAATTCTTATGATTATCGAGTGGACCCAGATGGAGCATATCTGACCAACATTCTCAACGCAGTAGCACCTGTTTGTGGAGGTATCAATTTGGAATATTATTTCTCCAAAGTGGACAACCATAGACTTGGTGCCGGAACAAAATTGGCGCACAATGTGATGGGATTAGTCGGTGTAGCCAACGGAACAGACGGGGATTTGAGGACAGGACTACCTTCTCAAATGATCGAAATTCACGACCCGCTCCGTTTATTGGTCGTCGTCGAACACCATCCTGATATAGCTCTTAAATCCATGCAGAAAAATCCCATAACATACGAATGGTTTTTCAATGATTGGATCCACTTCGCTGTCATCGATCCAAGTTCAGGAAAACTTTTCCGCTTTGAAAAAGGCCAATTTCTGCCTTACGCTCCAGTAAATAAAGAGCTTCCTACAGTAGAAAATGTCGAACATCTTGTCGAGATAAATACTGAATCATTACCTGTTTACCTCATAAAATAGCAAAAGATGGATTATAATTTATTCATACAGGTTTTTGTTTTTTTACCCTTGCTAGCATTGATCATCAGTTTACTTATACCCACAAAGTATGAACGCCTGATGTCTGTAAACGCTTTCGGGTCTACTGTGACACATCTGCTATTTTTGGTAGCTTTTACAACTATGTGGCTTTTGGGTGACCAAATCCCACTCAACATCAAAGAAATCACCATATTTAAATCGAT
>JAKQLF010000395.1 GCA_029567325.1 Bacteroidota bacterium
AAAGATCTACCCCTTCACAGAGCATGACCGGATAAAAACCATGAGCGGTTTTTCCCTCTCCTCTTAGAAGAGTAGGTTGGTGGCTCAACCGACTCAGGCCGCTTTTCAATCCCTCTCCTTTCAGGAGAGGGGCAGGGGTGAGGTGGTTTTGAACTTGACACAAAGGGTATAATCCAGACAAATGATCGATTGCTTTGGTTGGGAGGTTGGTAATGAGTAAAAGAAAAGGTAAAATCTATGCTGAGTCAGTCGAAGAATATCTGAAAGAAATTAAGGAAATATTCAATAATAACAGGGGAGGTTATATTTTTAGGGGGCAAAAGGATGCAAACTGGCCAGTAAACTCTTGTGCAGAAAGAAGGCTGATTCATAATGGTCACAAAGAAGTCTCTTTTGACCAGATAATAGAATACCAACAAGATAGTCTTATTTATCCGATAAAAAGCACTCTTCGCCATTATAAAGCTGATTGCCCAAAACCTCTGGAAGATCTGGAGATACTTGCAGAACTCCAGCATTTTGGTGGAGCAACAATGTTGATAGATTTTACAAAAAATGCATTGGTTGCCCTGTGGTTTGCCTGTGAAGGTGAAATTGATGTTAGCAAAAAAGGCAAATCAAAAGGAAAAGGTGGTGCAGTATATCTGCTTAAGAAAAGTGATATTTTTCCTATGAAAATCGTTACAGCAGATGATTTAAAGTTATCCTTTGATGGTTTCTTTGAACAAAACAACAAAACAATGGACGATCAATTTTTAGACAAACAAACAATCCAAACTGAGTTGTATTATTGGGAACCTGGTTTTCAAAACCAGCGCATATCCTTGCAACATTCAGTTTTTGTTTTTGGCAAAACAAATGTATTGCAATCAAAACTGATCCAAATTATCATCAAAGAGGATGAGAAAGACAAGATCAGAAAAGAACTGACAAAAATACACGACATATCCGATATAAAACTTTTTGATGATTTTTATGGTTTTGCATGGGCAAATAAATACGACTCCCAGATTGACAAATCAGAAATTGATGATTTGATGAACAAGGCATACTTTGAGTTTTCCCAGAAGAAATATAAAGAAGTTATCGATTTGATGAATAAAATTATTATAAAAGAACCAAAATATATCACAGCACATGTGATTAGAGGAGGTGCAAAATTAATAACAAACGAACTGCAAGGTGCGGTTGAGGACTATACAAAAATTATAGAGCTGGATACAAAAAATGCTCCTGCATATTTCTATCGTGGCAATGCAAGAGGCAAAAATGGTGATTCATATGGTGCAATTGACGATTACACAAAGGCCATAGAGCTGGATCCAAAAAATGCCGCTGCATATTTCTATCGTGGCAATGCAAGAGGCAAAAATGGTGATTCAGATGGTGCAATTGACGATTACACAAAGGCCATAGAGCTGGATCCGAAAAATGCTCCTGCTTACAACAATCTTGGCAACGCAAGAAGCGACAAGAATGATCTTACTAGGGCAATTGAGGATTACACAAAGGCCATAGAGCTGGATCCAAAAAATGCCGCTGCATACAACAATCGTGGAAATGCTAAACTGGATAATGATAAGATTGATGATGCAATTTTGGATTACTCAAAAGCCTTGGAATTAAAATCAAATTTTGCTGAAGCATATTGCAATCGTGGAATTGCAAAATCAAAAATTGGCAAACATGTTGAAGCGCTAGAGGATTTTAAGCGAGCACTCGAGTTGTTTGATGATGATATGAATAAAAAAATTGTTACAGGTTTGATCTGCCGCGAGGAAGGCAAAAAGGAAGAGGCTAGAAAACATCTTGAGGAGGCGTTTGCGATTGCAAAAGGAAGAAACAACAATGGAATGGTCAAAATGATTGAGAAAGTCTTGAAGGATCTATAACTTCAATTATAGAAATCCAGATGATTCTTACTCATCCGATATTCTTCTAGTGGCAAACAAAAAAGCAGGAAGAATTGGATTTTGCCTTATTGTTCC
>JAKQLF010000010.1 GCA_029567325.1 Bacteroidota bacterium
AGTCTTGGTTTCACGGCAACCAATAAACTCATTGGTGACAGGATGATTTCAACGTTTAGTCCTGATTATGTTTTGAACCTCGGTTCGCTCTGGAAACTTACTGGTCAATATGTTGCTGCAATAGATGATTGGAATGTTTTACGAAATACTGGATATGCAAGGTTTGCGGCAGAAAATAACTTTTTCCATTGGCATATAAGGTATTCTTATCTTCAAGGGGATGGACTAAAAGATATTTTCAATGAGACAGGATACCTTAATGATGATAATCGAAACGAATTTGATTCAGATTTGTCGTATAAATGGTGGATTAAAGAATCAGTTTTTAAATACATCAACTTTAGCACTGCTAACAATATTTACTGGAATGATGATTTTTCAAAATTCATGAGTTGGAACATTAATGAGACAGTCCAATTTTATTTTACTAATAAATTTAATCTTGACTTCAGGTATAATAATGAATACAGGCATATAACCTCTGAGAATACGGACTACTATAACTTCTATTATTCTGCAACACTTGGTTATAATACTGAAGCCTATAATCGTGCTACACTGATGGTAAGAAAGGGTCGTAGTTTTGATTCTGATTATTATTCTATTGAGTCTGGTCTGCAATTAAAGGTATTTAATAAACTTGCAGTTGAATTTAAACCACGATATATACAATTTTCCCCCGAGACAGACGATTTCAAAACTGCTTTTATAAATAGTATATCAACTACTTATAATTTCACAAATAATCTCTGGATAAAATTTATTCTTCAAACAAATAGTTCCAATGACAAAATATATGTTTATGGTTTAACTGGGTGGCGATTTAAACCACCATTCGGCTACTTGTATTTCATTGTTAATCATACCGAATACATTGACTCTAACGGGGTATTTCAAAACAAATATATTGGATTCTTAAAACTGACATATCCCATAACCATAAGATGACAGAAACCTGACCTGTGGTTGACATTTTCTTTTTTAAGAAATTGACCTGTAATTCAATTAATTTCTGTTTGATTTTTTGATTTCATTTAGTAGGTCTGTGATAGCATCATTATCGACAGACATTTCAGGTATCTGCTTGGTGTTTTTTGGTGCTGACAATTTCTCTTTCAGTTCCTTGACACTTCGAAGCATCAATTCGTCAATGATTGTTCCGTAGGAATCGAGGGTCACCTTTATCGAATTATGCCCAAGTATTTTTGACAGTACTCCGATGTTCATCCCGTTTGTCAGAGCAATTGTCGTGGCGAAAGTCTTTCGTGCCAGATGCGTCACAAGAGGCTTATTTTTGGGTATTCCAGCGATGTCACCAATCTCCTTGAGGTAAGCGTTGTATTTTACATTTGACGGCACTGCCAGACATTTCCCTTTTTTTATGCATTGTGGGTGGTCTTTATATTTGTCAAGTATTTCCAGTGCTCTTGGTAGGAGAGGGACTTGGTATTCCTTCTTTGTCTTTTTTCTGTGGATATTCAGCCATAACTCGCCATCCATTCCCTTGGTTATATTGTCGGGCGAGAGTGACTCTACTTCAGCATAAGCCAATCCAGTGTATATAGAGAAAATGAAAATATCACGGATAACGTTCAATCGTTCTACTTTGAAATTGGTGTGGTCGATACGGTCTATTTCATCCTGTGTGAGGTAGAGTATTTTGGTACGTGGCAATTTAATTTTGTAATTTTCAAACGGGTACTTATCGATATATCCTTTGTGCATGGCATTATGTATCACACGAGTGAACCTCTGGTAATGCTTATAGCAGGTGGTAGTCGAATTATTGAACTTTTGTTTCAGGTATGCCTCAAAACCACTCATGAACTGGTAGTTAAGTTCATACAGGTACATATCACTTCGGTGGTACTTATACTTTATATACTGCTTTAGCCTCAGTTGGGTGTTTTTATACTTGATGATAGTAGCAGGAGCGAAGTCCTTCCCCTTGAGTTTCTTCATTTCCGTCAATTGTTCTTCATATACCTTCAAAATGGTGAGTTGGTTGGTTTCATTACCCTCAAGCGTTTTCTGGATGGTATGGATGTTAAATGGCTTACCACTCAAGTTCAGTTGGTTAACCACCTGAAGTACTTTTACCCTGAGAGAGTCAAGTGTGGCGTTGGCGGTTGCAACCTCTTGATTCGCACCTTTGATTCTCATTGCCTTTTTATCCCAATCTCCTGCAGGGATTCGAATACCAGTGGCTTTATTGAAAAAGTTGTAGTTCTGTGTAACCCGCATGTAAACAGGTACAAGATTTTTGGAATTCTTCTTGACTCTATTGAGCCAGAAGGTGATTTTAATGTTGTTTTCCATAGCAAAATTGGTTTAAATTTAACAAAGTCGATTAGCCAGATTCCATGCGGGTTTGCGAGCATCAAATTCGCCAATTCTTATACCAAAATGATATGGAGCAAAAACAGGTATAAGAAAAAGCGAATTTTATTACCTGTTTTTTTATGGGGTCGGGGGGCGGTTGCATAATTATTGCAGCCGTAGTAAGCATTGATTAATAGCGTGTTGCGCAGGAGCGTTATTGCGTTTGCCCAGTATATACACGCTTGCGTTACATGAAGTAGCGGAAACGCCTTAAAAACCTGCGCTGCGATAGGGTAACAAAAAGACCCTAACTGATTGGGTTAGAGTCTTTTGTGGAGCGTATAACTCTCAGACCCAATCATTCTGACGCACTGTGATTCAATAACTTACACCAATTGCCCAAAACGATGGTATACTAATTGGTGAATTTTATTCATCAAAACCGCAAAGAACATCTTATTTTTCCAAATGTACGAAAATGCCATCACAACCCCAAAGAATGGCTATTTTGCTGACTCTTGAACCCTTTCACTAATCAGCCACGAGGGTTCATGCGCTGGCGGGAGTCGAACCATCATCCCCACAGACCATCAAGAAGTGATGGTAAACATCAGCGTTTACTCCCTGCACCAGCATGCTTATTTTTCCATAATCGCTGTAATTTTTGGAAAATATTTTGGCAAGCCAGATTTTTTGAAATTTTTTTATGGGTCAGGATTTTGGAACTTTTCTTACCTGCTCTGGATTTTCAAAGTATTCATTCATGT
>JAKQLF010000020.1 GCA_029567325.1 Bacteroidota bacterium
CTTGAGCAACGTTATGAGCATTTCATCCAGCTGCGGGAAAAGGTGTAAGGTGTCTATTTTGATTTCTTCATTCATTAAGATAATGCAATAATTAAATCAAAGTTATCATTTAATGGAGGAGAATGCTGATCGACGCTAGATAAAAATTATTCAAGCAAAATCAATCATTCAGAGAATCAATGCCTTCTGCTTTGAGTTTTGCAAGTGCTTCTTTCATATGATTTACCTGCTCAATGGCATGACCTTCCCAATTAATTACCTCGCCTACTACCTTAAACGGATGCACCGAACGATAAGATTTCGTGGGATTTCCTGGGAATTTTTTATCGGTTAAATCGGGATCATCCTCAATTTCCCCCATTGGCTCCACTAAATAAATCCTTTCCCGACCTTCCCCTAATGCAAGTTCCGCACCCCAAACAGCTGCATCCAATGTGGCGGTCAGAAAAATGTATTTGGCATTCTTTCCTTTCCCAAAATTGGAATTAAATCCCACCTCAATGAGCGCTCCCATAGGTAAATCTACCTTTGTACCATGAAAATAGGTTTGGGCAAATGGACTTGGTCTGTGTCCTATTAATTCACTTTTTTCCATCGTTTTAATTGGTATTTTGCCAATGTATTAAACGGCGACTTTTCCGAAATATTTTTTGCGTAGCCAAAAGGAAACCCTAACCAATAAAATCAACGCCGGCACCTCGACCAATGGTCCGATGACGCCCGCAAATGCCTGACCTGAATTCAGTCCGAAAACCGCTATCGCAACGGCAATCGCCAATTCAAAATTATTGCCGGCCGCGGTAAATGCAACGGATGCTGTTTTGTCGTATTCTGCTCCCATCGCCCTGGTAAAGAAAAAGCCTATGATGAACATCAATGTAAAATAAATCAACAAAGGAATGGCAATGATCAAAACGTCCTTAGGAATTTGCACGATCAATTCCCCTTTCAAAGAAAACATGACAATAATTGTGAATAAAAGTGCAATCAATGTCATAGGAGAAATGGTTGGGATGAATTTTTGAGTATACCAATCTTCACCTTTCAATTTTACCAAAATGAGCCTACTCAAAAGTCCCATGACAAATGGAATTCCTAAATAAATGGCCACACTTTCTGCAATGGTCCGTATGGAAATGTCGACAATAGCGCCTTCAAATCCAAAATAAGGTGGGAGCACCGTGATGAAAAACCAGGCGTAATAACTGTACGCAAAAACTTGGAATATGCTATTCAAAGCAACAAGTCCGGCACCATATTCACTACTTCCTTCTGCGAGTTCGTTCCACACCAAAACCATTGCAATACATCGGGCTAAACCAATGAGGATGAGGCCAACCATGTATTCAGGATAATCTCGTAAAAAGGTAATGGCTAGGAGAAACATCAAAACAGGTCCAATAACCCAATTCAAAACAAGTGAAATGGTGAGAATTTTTGTGTTTCTAAATACCTTTGGTAATAGTGCATAATTGACCTTTGCCAACGGTGGATACATCATTAAAATCAAGCCAATA
>JAKQLF010000023.1 GCA_029567325.1 Bacteroidota bacterium
GGCAAAAACACTTAATGAGGTAGTGGAAGAAAAAATCAAACAAAAACTATCAAAAGGAATGACTAATGTACAGACTGCTACAACACGTCTGATGCAAGAAGGAAAAATGAGCAAAGATTTTATCTTTGATGTGGGAACTGAAAGAAAAGGAATGGATCCAAGAATCATCTTTCATCCTGATGAACGAAATAAACCTTCATCCACATTCATATTTCCAAAATCAGGTCCAGAAAGTTTCAACATTCACAATTTTGCTGTTCGGCAAATTGCTGAAAAATTGAAAATTCCAACAGCATATCTTACATCTTTGTTATTCGGTGAAGAATGGCAACGTGAACTGGGATATGAAATTATGAACACTCATAATGGTTTTATTCAACGTGATAAAATGCTTGTACGTGCTGTTGGAAATCAGGTGAGAGCATTTCTTTCAGATCAATACCGAATATTGGATTCAGAAATGATCTTTGGAAAACATATGGAAGCTGTTTACAAAAATGGTGGGCAACTTTCAGATGGATTAATGACTGATACCATGTTAATGCTCGAAAGTTTATTGCCTCAACCTATTTCAATACAAACACCATTTAATGGTGAGATCATTGTTGCTTTTGGTATGAGACTTCAAACATCCGATTATGGTGCTGGTAAATTATCCGCAAGAAGTTTCTTATTGCAAGGAATTTGTTTGAACGGTGCTGTCTTTGAATCGGTATTAAAAGAGGTTCATTTGGGAGCAAAATTACAAGGCATAGATGGAATGTTATCCAGAGAAACTATTGAACTGGATAGCAAAGCAACTGCCTCTGCTGTGAGAGACATAACCAAACATCTGTACAGCACTGAAGTGATAAAGGATAAAATGCTCAGAATAGAAGCATCTGCCAATGAAAAAGTGGATTCAACAAATGTTCTGAAAAGCTTGCGTGATGTTGGAAAATTACTCAAAGGTGAGGTTGATAATATAGGTGAAATATTGATGAGAAATGATCCAAATTCTGGAGTACAAGGTGAGTCCACTCTTTGGAAAATGACACAGGCAATAACAGCCTATGCAAATAATGAAGAATTAGTTGTACCTGAGAGAAGATTGGAACTTCAGGAATTGGCTGGTGATCTTTTCAAAAAAGCAAATTAATGTTTATTTTTGATTGGGGTGGTTGGGCTGAGGATATTATGAATAATTTAATCGGTTTTGAAATAGAAAACAATATTTCCAACCACCCTCCATTTTATAAAACAAAACCGATAAAAGAATTAACAACAGTACAAAAAATTATTGTGTATAGATTTATCAAAAACTACCAAGATGCTGAAACAATATCAAATTCCGAATAAACAAGGAAGAGAAGCAACAATGGTTAAAAATCAATATGGAGAAAAGATGATCAAAGTATCTTTTCCTTTTGAGTATGCTGTTGTATATAAAATCAGAGATTTGGTTGGATCAAAATATATACCTGATAAAAAAATTTGGGTTATGCCTTTGTTTGTAGATACATTAAAAAAATTACAA
>JAKQLF010000045.1 GCA_029567325.1 Bacteroidota bacterium
ATATATCTGTTGAAGCATAAGTATTCTTTATTGGCAGATATGCGCTAGATAGCGAGCTTAAGAGTATCAGTAGAGAACATATAATCCTTAGGTTATCTTTCACCTTGCCTTCCTCATTTATATCCCTAAAGATATTGTGTAAAATTTCCTCAAATTGTCAATAGTATGAAAATATGTGTAAAATATTACCTTAGTTGTATTGGAGTGTAGTATGTTTATTAATAAAAACAAATAATAAGTATAAATAGCAATAAGATATAATGAATCTTTTTATTGATTTGCCAAACAAATTTTGGTATGTGCGGAATTTTTTACAAATGGCTTATTTTAAGACCTCTCTCGCCTTTCGTTGTAGATATGTTTATTGACAGAAATTGAGATAGATGACTAAAATCACTTGAAAACCTTTACAAAATTGTGTTTTTGTCCCTAGAAGTGATAAATGTTGTAAAATATCCCCTCTGTGTATACAATATTTGTCAATGGCAATAAATATGTTTTATGAAGACTAAAAATTGAGGGATGCAAAATGAAAAAACAGGAAATAAAAGAGAAAAAAAGTTTTAAAAAGACAATGACATCAAAAGCCATTGAGGCAAATAGAAAAAATGCCAGAAAATCCACAGGGCCAAAAACACAAAGGAGCAAATTTCTGCCCCCATCAAATCTGAAGCATGGCATTTTGGCCTCAGTTCCGGTTTTGCCAATACTTGAGAGCCAGAAAGCATATGATGAATTAGTCACAGAATTGAAAAAAGATCTTTGCCCCCCGCGGTGTTCTTGAGGAAGAGCTTGTCATCAAAATTGCAAATATTATCTGGAAAACCAGGAGACTTGTTAATTATGAGAACGTATGCCTGTTAAAAAAATATGCTGATGCATGTGTTGAAAACAAATTTGGATGGGTGCCATGGAACAGGCGCACTTCCGTTGTTGATATATCAGGAAAACTTATTGTACCATAGATACAAGGTGAACAGTGATGTCGGAAACATTTAAGCCAATACTTAAACCAATACTGCTGGTAATAGGAGTTGCCGTGATAATGGCATTATTGAGCCAGTCCATAGGATGCATGAGGATAAGAAGACTGATATTCCCAGAGTCATATACACTACTCAACGTTGGTGCAGGAATGGGCATCAGCCATTGCGAAGCATACTGTTTTGGTGGATCAACCATCTTTGACTTCGAAGGTCCAGAAGAAGAAGTGGAATACAAAGATGGAATTCTGCCGATATTTCCTAAACTGAAAATAATATCCAAGATCGATCTCCCTGGCAAAATTATCTCATGCAATTCATGTCCGAGAAAATATGATTTGGTAAGCAGTGATTTGATTGTCATATATCAGGATGGGGGAAAGTATTATTATGCACATCTTGAAGAGAGTCGTGATTATGATTCTAAAGGGGGACACAAAACAACCTTTAAATTGTTGGAAACATCAGAGATAAAGGGTAAACAAATAATTGGCATAAACTATAAGCATTGCTACTTCTACATTCAATCCGATGATCTGAGGCGAATTTTCCTTTACAATATCAATGGTGAATTTATCAAGGAATATGATCTTCAGAAGCCATCAATAACCACCATTATTGATTACGATGACCAGGAAAGACCGATCTTTCTCACTTTTGACGGTCAGAGACTGTTTACTTTCAAGGATGGTGAAACAACCGATATAATGACCCTTGATACAGACAATGGTATCTCCAATGCTTTCTTTTTTGAGCAAACAGATGCTATACCTTTCCGGCCACCTGAATATGATCTACCCCCTGAAAAAAGGAGCTTTGATCTGGTATTCTATGACGGTCAGTATCTGCATGCCTTGAGTCTGACCAACAAAAAGACTGCCTTCAAAATAAAGATAGATGGCTTAAAGCCAGGTATAATAACTATAAATTATATTTTTGCCCCCTACAAGGAAGGCATTTGTCTCATTGACAGGGACACACATAAGGTTGAAAACCTCCTAAAGTCACATGATGGATACCGTTTGCTTGATTATGGTTGGTCAACAAATGATAACCTTTCCTACGCATTTTTTGGTTCCTATTCAAAAGGCAAATCAACCATAAAGGGTTGGAGACTTGGTGAGGAGAAAGGCCAAATAAATACCATCAGCATTCCTCCCGTCAATGACAAGATAAACGACATGACAATCAATGAATACCTGATATTCTTTGGTGACAAGGGAGTTTATTACTTGACTGAAACATACATGGGCTGGCGAGATATTTATTGGTGATTTGAGATTTTTAAAAGCCTAAAAATCAGAACAAAC
>JAKQLF010000052.1 GCA_029567325.1 Bacteroidota bacterium
GACCGACCAATTTCTGTGTTGGTGAAAGTGTAAGTTTATCTGCCCCGACTGGATTTGTTTCTTACTTGTGGAGTAATGGAGCTACCAGCCCAAGTATTCAAGTAACGGAAAATGGATCATTCAGTGCAGTGGTAACCAATAGCAACGGTTGCAGCAGCGAAGCATCAGATGTTGTCAATGTAACGGTGAATGCATTAGCACAAAAACCAGTTATTACAACAAGTGGACCAACCAATTTCTGTCTTGGTGAAAGTGTCAGCTTATCAGCCCCAGCAGGATTTGTTTCTTACTTGTGGAGCAATGGAGCTACCAGCCCAAGTATTCAAGTAACGGAAAGTGGATCATTCAGTGTAGTGGTAACCAATAGCAACGGTTGCAGCAGCGAAGCATCAGATGTTGTCAATGTAACGGTGAATGCATTAGCAGAAAAACCAGTGATTACAACAAGTGGACCAACCAATTTCTGTGTTGGTGACAGTGTAAGTTTATCAGCCCCAGCAGGATTTGAATCTTACTTGTGGAGCAATGGCTCGACTAGCCCAAGTATTCAAGTAACGCAAAGCGGATCATTCACAGTAGTAGTAACGAACAGTAATGGTTGCAGCAGCGCAACATCAGATGTGGTCAATGTAACGGTCAATGGGTTAGCGGAAAAACCGGTGATTACAACCAATGGACCAACCAATTTCTGTATGGGTGGAAGTGTAAGTTTATCTGCTCCAGCGGGATTTGTTTCATACTTGTGGAGCAATGGAGCTACCAGCCCAAGTATTCAAGTATCGGAAAGCGGATCATTTAGTGTAGCAGTAACCAACAATATCGGTTGCGTCAGCGCAACCTCAGATGTTGTCAACGTAACGGTGAATGCATTACCCGAAAAACCAGTGATTACTGCAAGTGGGCCTTTGAGTTTTTCTCAAGGGGGTAGGGTAACCTTATATGCACCGGCAGGATTTGCATCTTACTTGTGGAATAATGATGCAATTACATCATCTATTACAACAAATACAAGTGGCGTCTTCACAGTAGTGGTACAAAACAATAGTGGATGCAGCAGCCCAATTTCTAATCCTGTAACAGTAGATGTGCAGGTTGTCGCTGCTAGTTTGAGTGTTTTGTATAAAGATGGTGATAATAATAAATTGAACAATAACAACATAAGACCATACCTGCAAGTGAATAACGAAGGAGCTTCAGCAGTAGCTTACAAGGACCTTTCCATACGATATTGGTTAACCGTAGAAGATTTTTCACCAATGACAAATCTCTACATCGATTGGGCCCAACTTGGTACAGGTAAAGTAAAAATGAAATATGTAAAGCTTGCCGAACCTCGAAAAGGTGCATACGGATACATTGAATATACCTTTGATACATCGGCTGGTAACCTTCTTGCCATGGGTAATTCAGGGCCCATTCAATCAAGAGCAGGGAAAAGTGATTGGACCAATTTCAATGAAGCCAATGACCATTCTTACGCTTCTTCTGGCAATTATGCCAAGAATAACAAGATTACATTATATAAGTCTGGTATGCTCGTTTGGGGAACTGAACCTGAGGTGGATCAACCAGTACAAAGCCTGAAATCTTATACATCTCAGAACAGTTTTGGCACAACCACCAACGCCCTACAAAACTATATCAAACTGAATAATGAAGGAAATACACCGTTATCTTACAAAGATATCAAGATGCGTTATTGGTTTACAGCTGAAGGAAATACACCACTCAACTATTCTTTGGATTACGCAGAGTTGGGCAATAATCTTGTGCAAGGTAAAATTGTAACATTGACATCTCCGTTGGTAAATGCAGATGCATATCTTGAAATTAGTTTTACGGCACCAGATAGCCTATATCCTGCTAGTTCCACAGGCAAGATTCAAGGTCGCATAACGAAAAGTGACTGGTCAGATTTCAATCAGTTGAATGATCATTCTTTCAAAACAGGCACATTGATGACGGAGAATGTACATGTCACCATTTATCATAAAAACACATTGGTGTATGGTGTTGAACCTGAATCGCCAATATTAAATATGCGTTCTACAGTGCCAAGCGATTTGATGAGCTTTTCAGACCTAAATGTAAAATCACCATTCAATGTGACTGTTTTAAACAATCCAGTTATCAACGATGAGGTAGAATTTATCGTTAGGGGCGCTGATGGAAAAAATGTGAAGGTTTTGGCTATTGATGCATCAGGAAAAGAGGTAGGAGCACTTTCAATTGGACGAGCAGATTCGTCAGAAAAAAGACATATCTCTCTTGGCCATGCAACCAATGGGGTATTTTACCTGAAAGTAATTGCAAACCAGGAGATGAAAACCATACCCATACTTAAAGTTAATTAAAAATGATGAATTAAAATTCAGCAATCCGCCAAGATTACATAGAACTTGGTGGATTGCTGAAATAAATAGCAATCAGCAATGTCCAATCTTTTTAAATTGCCTTAATTTGCGTACGGGTTATTCACAAAAATGAAATATCTTCAACCTATCATTATATGTGTAGCTTTTCTATTTTTTGCTGCAGTTTCATTTGCACAAAATAGATTACCCGTTCCTATAAAAATGCTGAATGTCGAAGATGGTTTGCCTCAATCTTTTATTAGCGGATTAGCCCAAGATCGCACTGGTTTTATTTGGATAGGTACACGTGATGGCTTGGCAAAATATGATGGCATAAAATTTAAAGTATTTAAACATTTGCCTGGCGATTCTACCACTCTGGCTAATAATATCATTAGTAATTTGTATCTTGATAATGCAGGCTATCTGTGGATCCGGTATGAATCAGGAGATATTGATCTCCTCCATACAGACACTGAAATACTTACCCATCTTACAAATGATCCATTGTTCCATCCGTTGCGCAAGGGCCTTCGAGATGGTAACTCCATAACAGAAGACGGAAAAGGTAATTATTGGTTATTTGGAACCTTTGAGCGTATTTATATATGCAACATTAAGAAACATACATTACGGTCTTTTTCCCATTCAGATTGGAATTTAAAATCAGACGGACTTGTAGGCATCACATCATCTAAAGGAAAGGTGATGATGATTACGGATACAGCAATGGTATTGACAGATGAAAACAAATCTCACAAGGTATTCGCAAAATACAATTTCGAAAATCCCCATATGGGTGCAGCATGGAAGAATACACCTGTAGTAATTAGGAAAAGCGGAGATATTATTATAAAAGATGAAAGCCGAATTGTAATCTATTCTCCCTGTAAGGCATTATTCACCACGATTGATTTGCCTTCGAGAAAGGGTGATTTCAGCTTTTTACTTGCATGCGATGAAACGGACCAGGTTTATTTCGAGCACAATCTTAATATGTACATCTTATCACCAGAAAATAATTTGTCAATATGGAAAAGCGATGCTCATCTCAAAAACGGCTATAAGTCAATATTGATTGATCGGTCGGGCGTATTATGGTTGGGAGGAAACGGCTCAGGAATACAAACTTTCGACCTCAGAATTTCCAGATTGCCTGCCTACTTTTATAAAAAATCTTTTCAGTCAGACTTGCTAAAAGATATAATAAAAGTTCCTGAAGATCAGATAAGAAAGAGTTTTCTTTATGGTATGGATCCCTATCAACTTAGATGGAAGAAAGACAACCAGGGAAGAATCTGGTTTACCAACGGTGTTAACAGCCAGTTTTCGACCCGCGATATTTCTTACTTGGAAAATGAGCGTTTACATCATACTTTATGGAGATATAGCGATTCTTCTGTAGTGAAAAACGTAAACGTCAATGTGTTGGCTTTTTCGACTTCAGGCAAAATGTGGGGCATGGATTATTTTCTTCGACCTGTCTATTTTGATGAAAAAAAATCAATGATGACAGTCTACCCTCCAATCGGGCTAGTTGATAATTTGACTGCGCATGCTGTCAGTTCTATGTACATCGAAGGAGAGGATGATTTTTGGATAACTACTTCACAAAATGGACTCTATTACTATAACAGAAAAAATAATAGAACCATTCAATTCACAGTTGCGAATACAAAAGGCGCTCTACCCGTAAATCAACTCATGAATATTGTACCTGACCCCAAAGATAAAGATGTTCTATGGATAGGGTCATTGGGTTCAGGCTTGATTCGTTTTAATAAATCAAAGGGAGTTTTCAGTAGTTATACTACCAGGAATGGTCTGCCCAATAATACAGTTTATGCTGTTTTATCTGATGACACTGGAACCCTCTGGTGCAGCACAAACCAAGGAATCTTTTCATTTAATCCCAATAATGGCGAATTGCGTACGTTCACGAGTCGTGATGGATTGCCTGGAAATGAATTTAACCGTTATCACTTTTTTCAGTTGCCAAACGGCAGATTTTCCTTTGGTGGTATAGATGGCTTTACGGTTTTTGATCCCCACAATGTGTCAATAGATACATTTGAGCCCGAAATCGCTTTGACTGATATACATATCAATAATAGCGCAGCCGACTTTGGAACACCTTCATCTCCATTTAAACAATCAATTAATAGTTTGAACGAGGTGAGATTATCCTATCGAGAAAATTTTTTTGACTTTAGTTTTGCTGCCCTCGAATATAACATTCCGGAAAAGATTCAATATCGCTACATTCTCGAAAATTACAACAGTGACTGGATATATTCGCGCAGTGATAATGTAGCTTCCTATACCAATCTACCTCCTGGAAAGTATGTTTTTAAAGCGAATGCGACCAACACAGCTGGTAAGTGGAGTTCGCATATCAAAAGTTTGGCCATCGTTATACTTCCGCCATTCTGGCAAACTTGGTGGTTTATTTCTCTGTGCATAATTGCAGTATTGGCGCTCGCGTATTTCCTCATAAGAATCCGCATTCAGGATATTATCAGAAAAGAAAGAGAAAAATCAGCTTTCGAAAGGAAGTCTGCAGAATTGAAGGCCCAAGCCATGCGTGCTCAGATGAACCCTCATTTTATTTTTAACTGTATGAACTCAATTAAAGCACTGATTCAGGAAGATAAGCGGCAGGAAGCAGTAATTTACCTTACCACCTTTGCTAAACTGATACGCAACCAACTCAGCAATGCAGAACATGAAATATCTCTGCATGACGAACTCGAAACTTGCAGACTCTATACGCAATTGGAATCACTGCGGTTTGGCAATAATATTCGCTGTAGTTTTCATATTGACAAGGAAACCGACCTCCATTCTATCAAAGTGCCGCCATTGATTATACAGCCCTTTATTGAGAATGCCATTTGGCACGGCATTTTGCCCAAAGGACATGGTGAAGTTATGATAACAGTAACTGGAAATGAGGAAGCTGTCGAATGCAGGATAGACGATGATGGAATTGGCCGGGAAAGAGCAATGCGCAATAAATCAAAATCATCGTCAACCTATGAATCAAAAGGAATGCAATTGGTAAGAGGACGGCTAAGTCTTTATAATAACCTCAATAACCAGGATGGTTCCATAGAACTTGTTGATAAAAAGGACGATGCCAGTAATCCTATCGGCACATTAGTAATCTTAAACTTTAAAAAACAAACATGATCCGTGCAATTATTATTGATGACGAAGCGCATTGCGTGAAAAGCCTTGAAAACGATCTAAAAATGTTTTGTGGTAACGTAGAAGTAATGGATACTTGTTTGTCCGCAAAAGAAGGTATGCTGTCGATTAAAAGAAATAAACCTGATCTTATTTTCCTGGATGTGGAAATGCCCTGGATGAATGGATTTGAAATGTTGGAAGTTCTGGGTGATGACATCGGCTTCCATATCATTTTTACCACTGCCTATGATCAGTTTGCCGCCAGAGCTTTCAGGGTAAGTGCAGTAGATTATTTATTGAAACCAATTGACAGCAACGACCTAATTAACGCGGTGAATAAAACTGCAGAAATTTTAAAGTCTAAGACAAACGGTGGAGTTATCCAGAACCTGCTGCAAAACAATAAAACCCCAGTAGAAAGACAAAAGATGGCCATTCCCAGCAGGGAAGGTTATGATTTTGTTCCTGTGAATGAAATCATCTATTGCCGAGCAAGCGGTGCATACACGGACGTCATTCTGAATAGTGGTAAAAAACTGC
The DNA here is from genome assembly GCA_029567325.1 of Bacteroidota bacterium. Taxonomy (GTDB): domain Bacteria; phylum Bacteroidota; class Bacteroidia; order Chitinophagales; family Saprospiraceae; genus JADKBO01. Next base: position 6,087 of record JAKQLF010000052.1, read on the forward strand.
TGCTTTCTCAGTCATTGGGAGAAACCGAGCAATTGTTACCAGAAGAGCTTTTTGAGAGAGTGCATCATTCACTTGTCGTAAATGTGCAACATATCAATCAGTATAAAAGAACAAGCGGAACTTCCATCATCATGATTAATGGAGACGAGTTGAATGTTTCCAAATCAAAGAAAGAACATTTACTGACAAGGCTAGGGATAAAATAAAAGAAATAATAAACTTCTATTCTATCACATTTTTGGCTTGAGATTTAAAAATGCATTATGGACTTTGGTAGATTATCTAAAGCATTTCCGTTTTTTACCTATGACTTGTTATATGCTCATTAAATCAGCATATTTAAATTCATAATTCAATAAATCTTTTAATTTTTGACTGTCAATAATTTTATACTTACTTTCTGAATCTTCATTAAAGGTGACTTTATTCGCTCCTATTTTTTGAACTTCCTTCAGATAAAAATCTCGTCTTCTGGGGTGACTGTCTGCAGCCGCATTGAGCACTTCATTCCACACATTTTTTACAATGATTTGTTCAATTATTGAAATACAATCATCTCTGTGAATTAAGTTAACAAATCCATCCGGATCCTCAACTGGTTTATCCTTTCTGACGAAATTTCCCGGTTTTCTATCATATCCAAACAAACCACCAAATCTGATAATTGTAGATTCGAAAGTTTTGTTTGTAATGAATAATTGCTCTATTTCTGCTACCGGTGTATTGGCTGTATTTGTTTCTTCGGTGACAATTCCATTCGTAAATGGATAAACGGAGGTAGAACTGATGAACAATACTTTTTGAATTTCTGACTCTTCAATTTTATTTACCAACCGTTTTATATCTGGAATGCTCTTAGATGTTATAGCAATAATTAAAACTTTTGCATTCAAAAAATCGCCCATATCCCCGTCTGGATTTTCAATATCAATCAGAAACGGTTTAATGCCATTTTCTTTCAGAATATTTAATTTGTCAAAAGATGTAGTAGATCCCAATATTTCATATCCTTTCTTCAACAGATCAATTGCCAAGGGCAGACCCAACCAACCACATCCCAATATGCTAATGCTCTTACTCAATAAATTTGCTTTTTAATTAATTATTCAGTTAATGTATTTGAAACTTCGCTGGCCATCCCACCATGTGCCGTATAGAAGCTCAAGAAAAGTAAAGGTATGTATAAAATTTAATGCAAAAGAATGGTTATTTATTTTCTTACTTTCTTAGCAAGAACTATGGTTGAATAGTGTTTCTTTGGCTCGAATTGCCTAAAATCACACTAACTATATACAGTTCTTCTGTTCTGGTGAATGGATCAAATCTATTTTCGGGTGTATCTCAACCCAGTAGATCATTTTTTCTAGAACGGGACAAAGGCAATGAAGTGCCGTCCTTTAAAACCAAAATCTCCTGATGATGTATTGCATCCATGAATTTTCTATTGACAAGATGGGAGCGGTGGATTCTGACAAATTGATGTTCCAACAAAATAGGTTCAAAATGTTTCATAGTCTTGGAAGCAATAATTTTTGATCCATTTTGTAAATAAAACCAAGTATAGTTGCTGTCACTTTCACACCTAATTAATTGTGAAATATCAATAAAATGAATTTTCTCTAAAGTAGGTATGGCCAAGGTATATTGTTTGGAATCTGTCATCCTCAAATTGTCTAGCAAATGATTGTATAATTCTGGTTTAGCGTTTGATTTCATTATCAAGAAACGATTTAATGCTTCTTTCAATTCAGTGGCAGCAATCGGTTTTAATAAATAGTCGAGTGCCGAAAATTTAATAGCCTTGATTGCATAGTGATCAAAGGCAGTCGTAAAAATAATTACAAAATTGCGATGACGACATTGAGACAAAAATTCAAAACCAGTGTGGGGTGGCATCATGATGTCGAGCATAATCAAATCTGGTTTAAAGGAATCGACCAGCAATAATGCCTTTTGAAAATCAGTTTCTGCCTTGATTTCTGCTTTAATCTCCAAACTCTTTTGGATCATCAAAGTGAGGGTTTTGGTAGCCATCAATTCATCATCTACGATTAATATGTTGATCATCAGAAATAATTTGTTTGAAGAGGGATTTTAATAATCGCTGTTGTGCCTGTTTCGGGGTATGGTTTCTGGTTCACTTTTAAAACTGTAATTTGGTTGTTGATTCTATTGAGCATCTGAATTCTGGAATTGATAATAGACATACTCAGAGAATTATGTGGAAATTTGATCTCTTGATTATCTTTCAATTTTCGAGATACTTCTATTCCAATACCATTATCCGAAACAGAACAAATAAGGTGATCAGAAACGATGGCATAGGAGATAACGATTTTTTTATCCCCTTTTTTCAAAGGTAAACCATGCTTTAGGGCATTTTCTACAAGTGGCTGTATAATCATTCCCGGTATATTGATCTGCTCATGATCGGAAATTTCATCTGCCACAATTATTTCATATTTAAAATCTTTATCAAATCTCAAGGACTCAATTTTTAAATAGATATTTAACAATTTTATTTCTTCCTCCAAGCTGACACTCCTATTTTTAGTTTGTTCCAAAACGAGGCGCATGAGGTGTGCGAAATCACTCAAGTATCCGTTGGCCTTATCAACTTCACCTGTATAGATAAAATATTGGATAGAATTTAATGCATTAAAGATAAAGTGTGGATTCATTTGCGATCTGAGCGCCGTAAGTTGAGATTCAGCGAGATCAGCACCCAATTTTATCAATTCTATTTCTTTCTCTTTGGCTTTTTGTTGGGTTGCTATAAGGTCAAGTTTATCACCAAGCATTGAAGCAATAGTACTTAATATTTTAACATGCCGCTCAGTGTAAAAATTTCTTGTGGAATGTTCAGTATTTACAACACCCATTACTTCGTTGTTGTGTATAATTGGTATTGCTAATTCACTTTGACTTACTTTGCCATCGGCAGAAAAATATCTGTTGTCTTTACTTGTATCATTAACTAAAACGGGAATCTTCAATTCAGCAGCACTGCCAACTATGCCCTTATTCTTTGGCACATGATATACTTCCTTATTTTTTTCAATCTGCATATCTCCTTTGATGCCATGACCTGATATTTGTTGAAGAATTGTCTTATCTTCATTCCATAAATAAATCATACTGTCTTCAAAGCCGAGCTTAGCGATAAGCTCTTTAGATAAATTCCAAAGCAATGATTCCCTATTTTCTTCCTGATAAATAGATAATCCAAAAAAGTTTGTTACTTTCTCTATTTCTAATTGATATAACAAATTTTCGGAATTTAATTTTTCAAGTTCCATTTTTTTACTTGCCTTGTTTGAAATATTTTTCTCTCGCTGTAGGATGATTGTGAAAAGACTCAAAAACCCACCCAAAACACAAGAAATTATAAACCAGGATTTTGCCCAGAATGGTGTGAGAATTTTAAATTCATATATTGTTTCTTTACTCCATACACCTATTGGATTTAAAGCCTTTATTTTAAATTTATAATGGCCCCATTTAAGATTATCATAACGGACGGAACGTGTGTTAGGTCGAGTATTCCATTCGGTATCAAAACCTTCCAATTTGTAAGAAAACATCAAATCCTCTTGATTGAGATCATCAATTCCTGTAAATTCAAACTCAAAAGAAGTATTCTCGGGCAAATATTGTGGAATTATTTTCCGCTTATACGGTTGGCTTTTTGTAACTATATTGGTAATATGCACTTTAGGGATGTCGTATTTTAAGTCAACAATCTCTGGCTTTAAAGATGCCAGTCCTGTTGTAGTTGCAGTCCAAATAAGACCATCTTCTGATTCAAACAACTTGATTTGTCCATAGCCAGGCGGCAGAAATCCACTACGCTCATTGAAATGCATGATTTTATTATAAATATGTTCAGACTGTCCAATGACGGAGATGCCATTAGAACTACCAGCCCATATGTTGTTGGATCGATCGCACAACAATGAAATATAATTTTCGGAAATCATACCTTGCAGCGCTTGAAATTTGGACAAAATTATTAACTGTCCGTTTTCCTGTTCTTTTAGTTTTAATATTCCTTCGCCATTTGTCGCAATCCAAATTATTCCGTTAGCATCTTTTATAATGTAATTTGTAGTGATAATTTTATTATCGAGCAAAACTGCAACAAGTTTCCCTTCTTTAATTTCTAAAAGCCCTTCTTCGCTAGCTGCATAAATTCGACCTTTGTTAGTCTCTATAGCCGAGAATATTTTGCCTCTAGCGGATATTTGTATATTGCCAATATTATTTGTAAAATTATAGCCTTTAACTGCAGCTTTGTCGGGTTCAATTTTTGTTATACAATTGTCGCCTATTGCCCAGAGCTTACCTGAATTTGTAATTAAAAAAGAGTAATAACCTTTTGAACCCAAACCATCAATATGATCGAAATTCGTGATTTTTTGACCATCTATTTTAGCAATTCCCTGATAACCAGATCCTACCCATAAGCTTCCATTTTGATCATAAATCATCGCTTTTACTTCTGCTTTTGGGAACACATTTTTCATGAATATTTTAAAACCAGTTGTATCGTATTCCAATATAATACCTCTATTGTTTCCAATGAGCAAATTGCCATTTTTACCCGTAATAAATGAATAAAAATCCTCATGTGGAGTAATATCAAGCAGGTCGTGAATTTTGAAGAAGGAAGGTTTTATTTTTACAAGGCCATCTCCACTTCCCATCCAAAACACAGTGCCAGTTTGTATTGCCCTCGTTGGTAATATAATACCTTCGTTCAATGAATTTATAAAGTAGCTTTTGACTTTAAGCACAGTATCGATAAAATATATCCCGGAAGTTCCATTCATCCAAAAACCTTTGGATGCCGCGATGTTATTAGGATTATATGGCAATCTGGCTGCTTCACGGCCATTTTCCCAAACATACATCTCTGTTGATTCGCAATTGAAATAAATTGTGTTTTTATCAATTGGATAAATGTGCGTGATGTCATCATTAGCTTGTTGGTTTTCAAACACTTTTATGATGTCTTTTCCTACAATTCTATAAATCAACGATTCTTTAATAACAAATACGGCACCACCCTTTGCCACATATACACCATGAATACCTTTATCCTTACTTCCCCAATAATTGCTCCAATCAACAAGAATATTTTTTTGTAAATTGTGATAAGTTCTGCTATTAGTCAAGGAGCTAAAATTCTCAATTTTAACTGGACCATAATCTGTGCTAAGCCACATTGTATTTTTATATAAACTAATGTTGTGGATCACTTGTGGGCTCTCGCTTTTTTGTGATACTTTAATGATTTCATCCTTTTCCATATAATACAAACCTGTACCAGATCCCACCCAAATACGGCCGTTTTCATCTTTTGCTAAGGCTGTGACTCTTCCAATTAGAGCATCTTCCTTACTTGTTCTGTAATTCTTAAATGTGAAGCCATCATATCTGCTAACACCAGATGCAGTTCCAACCCATAAAAATCCTCTTTCATCCTTAAGAATATCGAAGATCTCAGAAGATGCTAGACCATGCGCACTGTTATAGAAAGTGAAAAGGTAATCAGATTGTAAAAATTGGCAATTTGCTTGAGTAGCTCCAAGAATCATGGAAATAAAAATGCAAGTAATGCTACGCCACAGATGGTTTTGTTGTTGATGCCTTAGGGAGCAAATAAGTACCTGTTTAAGTCTTTGATTCAATGTCTTATATTCAAAGTTAAATTTAAAAGAATCAACAATAATAATATAGATTCTTTTAGTGAATTGCGAAAGTAATGAGTGAATGAAAGCATTCACTCAATGAAAAGTGTGCTTCGCTCATTGCATGATTGAAATAAAAAAATTTGAAAGCAGTTTTGATGAAATTTAATTAATCAAGAAAAATCAATGCTTTAAAATGAGAAGAAGTATAGTAGGTGCATTTTTTTTTATTTCCGTAACGATGCTCCAAGGTCAAAACGTCGGCATTGGCACAAACTCACCAAATCCATTATTTAAATTGGATGTCATAGGCAATATTGGTTCTTCAGGTTACTTGTACAGTAACGGATTACAATTGACAGGGCCTGGCAATTTCAGTATTATGTTTGACGGCAATAATTCTAATAATTTTTATAGATGGATGGTATCAGGGGGGCGTTCCCGATATTCCTATCATTATTTGCCCACCAATTATATAAGAAATATAATGGTTATTGATAGCGTAGGCAGGGTAGGCATTGGGCCAAATAATCCGACAACATTTTTTGATGTCAGCAATAGTTTTGGTGGCCTTGCTGCAAGATTTAATGGTGGTAATAATATGGCCATTGAAATGTCAGAGAATAATGACACCCGTGGATACCTTGGTTCTACTATTGGAGCTCAAGCTGAGGATGTTGATTTGACCACAGCCTCTGGCAACACAAATGGTAAACTTCATTTGGGAACGCTCCAAAATCCCAGGCTTACTATCAATGCATTAGGTAACATTGGAATAGGAACGCAAAACCCGTCAGCGCCATTTCATTTAGATCGACCATCAACCAGCAATTTGGCAGTTTTTAATGGTGGCAATCAAATGTTTTTAACATTTGCAGAAAATGGGTTAAATCGCGGATATATTGGTTCGTTTTCTGGTGCTGAAGAAGATGTAGAGCTAGGCACATACAGCTCCAACACTACAGGTAAGGTCCATTTGACAACCAACAATACACCGCGTTTGAGTGTGCGCAATGACGGTAATGTAGGAATAGGTGTTACCAACGCTATTTCCAAATTGCATGTAGTAGACATTGTGGATGCAAGCTACTCCACCCATGGATACTTCCAATTGGGCAATACCAATAGCAGTAACTTAGTGTTTGACAACAACGAAATTCTTGCAAGAGAAGCTGGGCTAGAATCTGACTTATTTATACAAAATGATGGGGGTAATCTTTTACTTTGTGGGGATGAGAATGGTGCTGTCGGCATTGGCATCACCAATGGTGCTAATCTGCCTTTTGGCAGCTTGCTTGCAGTAGATGGTAAAATAACTTGTGAAGAAGTTTTGGTCAAATTGAGCCAGAACTGGCCTGATTATGTATTTGCTCCAAATTACAATCTTCGCCCATTGGATGAAGTGAAATTATATATACAAAAAAACGAACATTTGCCTGGCATCCCTTCTGCCACTGAGATGCAGGAAAATGGTCAGGAATTGGGCAGTATGCAAGTCATTATGATGGAAAAAATTGAAGAACTGACTTTGTATATTATTCAGTTGCAAGAAGAAATAAATAAATTAAAAGAAAAATAACTAAAAGAATAACAAGATATGGATGTTCAGGAAAAGCCAAATAAGAAATGAAGTTATTATTATTCATGCTAGCCATTATTTCTATCTCAATGGTAAATGCACAAAACAGCCAATTGTGTGTCGCACACAATGATGAGGCATCATTGGATGCTATCCTTAATGAGATAAATAATTCATATTTACGTAGCCCAGCTTTTATCAATTTCAAAAAGAAAAATATCTCTTTTAAAAGGGAACAATTTAATCATGTAACCTTTGAATGGCCGCTTCGGGCAAACTTCACCTATCAGGATATTCCCAACTATTTTGTAATATCCAATTATGTTGATTTAACCCCTGAAGATACAACCATTGTACAAGATTATTTATGCGGAACGAGAACTTATGATAAACACAGGGGAATAGACATTACCCTCTTTCCTTTTTCGTGGCATATGATGGAGAAGGACTATGTTCAGGTTTTGGCAGCAGCTGATGGAATAGTGCAAACCGTGAGGGACACGTTTAATAATGATTATAATTGCCAAGGATGCAAATCAGACAACGACTCCAACAATAGGGTGATTCTGGTACACGCAGATGGAAGTAAATCTATTTATTATCATATTAAAACCAATTCTGTTTTAGTGGACGAAAATCAGATTGTGAAATCAGGAGAACCAATTGCTTTTGTAGCGAGTTCTGGATGTAGCTTTGCTCCACATTTACATTTTGAAGTTAGGGATTCCAACAACAATGTTGTAGAACCTTTTTGGGGTATTTGCAATAATACAACAAGTGAAAGTTGGTGGGACATCCAAAAGCCTTATTGGGTCAGTGAAATAAATCGTGTCATGTGTCATAGTAACAAACCAACTTTAATAGGAGGACAGATATTTCCAGGCTGGTGCGAACCTGCAGAAAACATGTACCCCAAAAACGACTTTGCTCCGGGTGATTCCATATATTATGGCATTGCAGTCAAAGATATCCTACAAGGAGGAATTGTTGAGGTTACAGTCACAAACCCCAATGGCCTTCTGATATTTCAAAATAGTTATAATCATGGAAGTAATCAACCTTTTAATGCTTTTTACCTAAGTTTTCCCTCAAAAATTTCACCTTCAGCTTCTGCGGGAGTATATAAAATAGCTGTAAGTTTTGTCAATAAAACATATGTCCATTATTTCACTGTAAATTGTCAGAACAGTTATAGTTTATCCGGAATTATAAGTCAGGATTCTGCCTTTCTTGCTGCACAATCTATCTTGTCTAGTCAAACCTTAGGCAGTTTAATTGATGCAAAATATCAAGCCGGAAATTACATCAATTTAATTCCAGGTTTTCACGCTCAAAGTGGGGCGTTAATAGCTGCTCAGATAAGATCTTGCAATTTTAGCCATTAACTCAAATTCTGAAAAAATGAAATATCTATACATATCAATTATAATATTCCTAGTGGCCAGCTTATCCGTCAATGCACAAGAATTCACAGCTATTCCAGTGTACAACAGAATGCTTGATAACATAGAAAAGAAAAACAATGTTCAGTATTTCAAACTTCCTATATATGATATTTATGAGTACGTCCAATCTAAAAATGACAGTATACCATTATCAATACATATAGGTCGAGAAAACAAAAGGTGGATTTTGATTCCCAATAAAATGATGTCAGAAAATGTTCGAGTACGAACAAGTGATCATGGTCTTTTTAAGGATATTTTCATTGATAAAAAATGTACAACTTTCAAAGGCATTAACATTGATAATGGCGAGATTGAAAGTGTTTTTATTTCTGACAAAAATATTTTTTTCAAAATAAAAAGAGACGGTCATATTAAGGAAGTTTATTCAACAAAACTCCGAAATAAAGGAGGAGATAGGAATACTATTATTATGGAAGATATTGACCAATCGGGATTTTCGGTTGACAAACAATGCGGTACAGAATCAAAAGCTAAAATACGTAAACTGGAAAAAAAAATTGGGATTGGCAAAACACGAGTGCAACAACCATTATCATGTAGGGAAGTCAGTGTGGGAATTGCCACTGATGCATCTGTGTGGTCATTATTTGATGAAAATGTTGAGGATATCATTGACTTTAATTTGACTTTACTTGGAGAAGTTGAATTATTGTATGATAATTTTAATTTGGATTTTATGGTGACTGAAATTTATATTCACATGGACTTTGTGAGTTCAACTAATCCGTGGGGAGAAGACGTGGAAGCAAGTGCTTTGTTATCAAACTTCGGTGATTTTGGTGACGCCAATTTTGATACGGATATCGGGCACGTATGGACTAACCGAGATATAAATAATGATGGTAATTCAATCACTATTGGCAGAGCATGGGTAGGAGGGGCTTGTGGTGACATAGGGATCCACCAATATGCCATATTAGAATTGTTTAGCAGTTCATTATCAGATTTGGCATTGCTACAGGCGCATGAGTATGGTCATCTTTTCGATGCAGATCATGAACCCAACACAGGTACAATTATGGAGCCATCCCTAGGAGCGATCACTAGCAATACATGGGCAGCCGCCAATATTATTGAGATGGAAGATTTTATAGAGGATGAGACATGTTTATTTACATGCGCTCATTGTCCCTTTAATTACCATATTATAGACCAAATTGTTGGAGGAACATGGGTGTATTCGTCACAAAATCAAACTACTACTACAGCTGACATCAAACAAGGCGCCGACGTAACCATAAAATCTCAAGTTACAGTAAAATTATTGCCTGGATTTAATGCATCTTCATTAAAAGAACTGTCTGGTCAAACTGTGGTTAAGGTTCAAATTGGTGTGTGTGAATAAAAAAACATTTACGATATAGATTTTTATGGTTGATAGCTTTGATGCCAAAAATTCAACAATTCCAGTTTATGTATTTGAAACTCCGCTGGCATTCAACTGTGTGCCATAAAGGAGTTCAACAAAGATAAAGATATAGGTTGTTCAATGTAATTTTTCCTTATGGCTTGATTTTTACCAATTTATAAGCTGTGTTTCCTTTGACAAATTGTTTTTCAGTTGGGCTGTTTTGTCTTTCATCCCAATCTCTCAGCTATCCCAAAGAAACTACTAAGATATATTAAATAAAATTGCCCCTGTAAATTATTCGAAAACCCATATTTTGAAAGATATCATTCTAAGCTCTGTTTGGCAAAAAGCTTTGGCTGGTAAGCTTCTTTCTGCGAACTGATGTTCGCATTTTACTGGACTTTTTTGAACAGAAAAACAAGAGAAGCTGATCTTTTTTGTTTGAATACAACAAACGATATAAACTTTGCTACCAAAATTTCGTTATGAAAAAGCGAATGTAGTGATGAAGGACCTAAGAAACTCATTTTCAATGACTTTGGGCCATCAGTTTGCTCTTTTTAAGAAAAGTAATAGCTATTATATTGAAAAAAGATGGTTATTCGGAAAATTTATAATACCAAACAAAGTAAAAAGTACATGATTTCCAATTATAATTTGCCCAAAAGGTGGGTATTACTCAATCGATATTATAAAATCACGAAGTTTTATTCCTTTCTAAAAGATACTGCAGTAAGAGGAAGTATTGTAATCATTATTTTTGTTTTGCTACTAGTTGGCTTAGAACTCTTTGTGCTCGATTTTAATGACATCCTCAATGATCTGGTAGCAAAGTATCCACCATCTGTAGTATTTTCTTTCTTTTTGGGTTCTGAAACCATAATGGGTATTGTCCCTCCAGAAATTTTTATTGCATGGGCATCAAAATCTCCTAGTCCGTGGTTGTTTTTGTTTATACTTGCAACATTATCCTACCTCGGAGGCATACTTGCTTATTTTATCGGCAACCGACTATTTTTAATTGCTTCTGTCAAAAACTATCTGGAGCATAAAGTAGCCACACACATCACAAACTTGAGAAAGTGGGGTGGGTTATTTGTCGTTTTAGGGGCTATTACACCACTCCCGCATTCATTGGTCAGTCTGGCCTCTGGCTTGATAAAGTACGATTTCAAACAATATATGATGTGGGCACTTTTCCGATACTTGCGATTTGCTATCTATGGAATCATTGTTTTTCAAGCTTTGGCACTGTCCTAAATTTGCTTGGAAGGCGGGAATATTTCAATATGCTTTAAAAGGATTTTGTAGGTCAAAATAAACTGATCAACCTCAACATTCTCTTCATATGGAAGATTTAAGCACCAATTACTATTCTTGTGCAAGGTCAATTAAATCAAGCTTTTCCCAATTATAGGTTTGGCCTGTATTTAATTGAGCAATTGCACAAGAATTGATTTTAGGTTAGTAGTTTTTGGGATTGAGGCAACAGCAATCAAGGCTATTCACTGCTGTAAGTGGTGCTTTATCGTCGTCTGCATCATATTTTCATGAGTAACCGAGAACAAGCAATTACTTGTAAACATTTTCCTTTTGTCATTATTTTTCGGTAGTTAAAGCATTTATGCAATCACGAGTTCCTGATCAGGTTCTATATATAAAGGTTGTCTTTTCGGCAGTTTTTTACTACCATATCTCACAGGGTACAATTGCGAGTTTTCTGACAGTGGCACTTAGAGCTTTAGTAAGTTTCTATCTCTTAGTAAAATGTAATTCAACCACACCGTTGTCAAAAATTTTGTGATTTATTAATATCAATTCTTCTTTGTTTGGGAAGTTCAGAAACAATCTTTCCCCTTTTCCAACTATTACGGGATGTATGGAGACCAATAGTTCGTCAAAAAATGAATTTTCTAAGAATAGTTTCCACATTCCAACGCCGCTTTCAATAGAAATGTTTTTGCCATTTTGTTGCTTCAGACGCTCTACTAACCTTGAAAGTGATTGAGCATCGGAAAAATTATGTAATTCTGTATTACGCCAAACAATTTCCACGTTTGAGCGAGACAATACTATTTTATTTATTTCATTGATCTTTTTAGCAAACTGTCTTTCAATGTTAGAAGGAGAAATTTGTTCGGCATGTTTCCAATATTCTGCTAGAAAGGGATATGTTTTACTGCCAAAAATTGCCGTATCCAATTGTTCATAGTAAAGTATTGCAGATTCTAGAATGTCGTCACTCATCAACATCCAATTTTCTGGGTTTGAGACTACATTGTCGAGGGACATATGTAAGCTTACAATTATTTTTCTCATTTTACTTAAATCTGAAGTTAGAGTTTATTGTATTGAATATTAGCTTATTTCAGTAGATGATGAATGGTTTTCAGACAGAATAATTCATTGATTGTTTACCCTGTTTAATATTTATAAACGTTTTATACGAAACCAATCAGTTGCAAATATATCTTCATCTTTTCGGTTTTGCAAAAATTTATTTCATTTTTTTTGAATTGGCTGTAGCGGGGAGAATTGTCTCCGTGTCGAGCGTCTTATCCAATGCTCGCTATCTCAAAGCCATCCCTGCGGTAGATTGTCCCTTGATTTTTCTCTGATAATTTCGTGAGCAATTAAATAAAATTTGAAAATGAAACCATTAGAAGAAAAATAGCAAAATTAGAAACCTCAGCTAATGATATGGAAAATGCGAATATTTTAGAATAAAAATTGGCCAATATGTAGAAAGGTGAAAGTTTTATTTTAGACTTTAAATGAGTTTAAATTATTTTAAAAAAACTCAAACAAATTCGCATAGTGCCATCTCCCAAAAACCCATTTTTGTCCTTGACAAACCAAAAAGTTAACCTTGTTAATTCAAACTTTTAGGTCCTCACATGGTTTTTTAAATTGTTTTTAATAGTATATTTAATCTAATTAAAAGTCCAAATAATGTATCAATCAATTAACCACCAACTCAAAGTAACAATTTTAAGTTTTTTTATGTTATTGTGCACACCATCACTTCTAAGTGGCCAGGGAAGCATAGGCATTGGTACCGCCTCACCAAATACGAATGCGATGTTGGACGTGGTATCTACCGATAAAGGCCTCCTTATACCACGAGTAGGACTTACTTCTACAACATCGCCTTTACCTCTGGGTGGTTTTGTGGCTGGAATGATGGTTTACAACACGGCTATTGCAGGAGTAGCGCCAAATAATGTTACACCAGGTTTCTATACTTCAAATGGCGTAAGATGGGAAAGAACTAGTGGAGGCTGGAATCTTTCAGGTAACGCAGGGACAAGCTCTGTAACTAACTTCATTGGTACTACTGACAACCAAGATGTGGTATTCAGAAGAAATAACAGCAGAGCAGGTTTCTTAAGTTTTCCATCGGCAAACACGAGCTTTGGGGTTTTTGCTTTAACAAATTCTAATTTATCGGGTACGCAGAACACTGCTATTGGTTCCAACGCTTTATCAAATAATATTACTGGTCAATTGAATACTGCTCTTGGAGTGGACGCCCTATTATTAAATAATTCTGGCGCTAACAATGTCGCTAATGGTGTGAGAGCGCTACAATCTAATACATCTGGTAGCGACAATGTAGCCATCGGCATGAGTGCACTCTTTCGTAATACTGATCGTAGTAACCTAGTTGCAGTTGGTGATGGTGCACTTTATAATAATGGTCTTGGAGCAAATTTGCCATTTGAAGCAGCAGAAAATACAGCAATAGGAAGCAAAGCGCTTTATACCAATACGATCGGAAGTAATAATACTGCCCTTGGATTTAGCTCACTTTTTAGCAATTCTACTGGTTTTAACAATAGTGCAAATGGAGCTCTTTCACTTTATTCAAATATCATTGGTACCGATAATACAGCTAATGGTGCAAATTCACTTTATTCAAATACGGAAGGAATTGGAAATACTGCAAATGGATCATTTGCTATGTACTCAAACACAGAAGGGGAGTACAATACAGCTAATGGACTAAATGCTCTTTACACAAATTCAACTGGTAGTAACAATATTGGTAATGGGAGTGGAGCTCTTTATTCCAATATTTCAGGAAATAGTAATATCGCTATTGGGGTAAGCTCATTATTTCGGAATACAAATCGGAGCAATCTGGTCGCAATAGGTGATGGCGCACTTTATAATAATGGAGTTGGAGCAAATTTACCATTTGAAGCAGTAGAAAATACAGCAATTGGAAGTAACGCACTCTATAACAACACGATAGGAAGTAATAATATTGCCCTTGGATCTAGTTCACTTTTTAGCAATTCTACTGGTGTTAATAATACTGCAAATGGTGCTTTTTCACTTTATTCAAACACCATCGGCACAGATAATACAGCTAATGGTGCAAATTCACTTTATTCAAATACGGAAGGAATTGGAAATACTGCAAATGGATCGTTTGCTTTGTTCTCAAACACAGAAGGGGGATACAATACCGCTAATGGATTAAATGCTCTTTACGCAAATTCAACAGGTGATAATAATATTAGTAATGGTAGTGCGGCTCTTTATTCTAATACCTCAGGTAATAGCAATGTCGCTATTGGGGTAAATTCATTATTTCGGAATACAAATCGCAGCAATCTAGTCGCAGTTGGTGATAGTGCCTTGTATAATAATGGAGATGGGGCATCGGACGAATTCCATGCTATACAAAATACGGCCATAGGCAGTAAGGCATTATTTGCAAATACAATAGGGCTAAACAATTCAGCTCTTGGCTTCAATGCGCTAAAGACAAATACGGAAGGTGGAAACAATACGGCTTCTGGGTCTTTTTCATTATTCTCAAATACGCTTGGGTACGACAATACGGCAAATGGCTTTTCAGCACTTTACTCAAATACGGTTGGCTACAATAATACTGCGAATGGTTTATTTGCCTTATACTCAAATACAGAAGGTCATAATAATACTGCTCAGGGAGCTTTTGCACTTTCTAATAGTATAAATGCCGTAAATAATTCAGCTATTGGATCTAGAGCCTTAGAGTTTCTTGATAGTGGTTTCAATAATGTTGCTTTTGGTGTGGATGCCATGAAAACTAAAACAAGTGGATTTAACAATGTAGCAATTGGTACAGGTTCATTATACACTAATGCGACAGGTAACTCTAACACTGTCCTTGGTGTGGATGCTGGGTACGGAGCAACCGGTAGTGGTAATGTATTTTTGGGTTACAATGCAGGTGGTTCTGAAACAGGCAATAATAAACTTTATATCAACAATGATGGAGCAAATGCAAATAATGCCCTCATCTATGGTGAGTTTGACACTAAAAAATTGCAGATAAATGGAAACTTGACCATCAATAATGCAATTGGAAATAGTATAATTAAAAGTGGTGTATTAACCATACTAAGTGATGGTAGTGTTTATTCATTTAATGGCACGGGAGGAACAGTTACCTCTGACAAAAGGTTAAAGCAAGATATAGACCTTATCCCAAATAGCTTGGCAAAAATCTTACAATTAAATGGATATGCTTATCGATTTAAGACCAAAGCAAATGTGGCTCAAAAAGAACTGGGTGTCCTAGCTCAAGAAGTAATGGAAGTTTTGCCGGAAGCAGTATTTACCAATGAAGAAGGAATACATTCTGTGAGTTATAGTTCATTGATACCAGTATTGATCAATGCAGTGAAAGAGCAAAATGACATTATAAAAAAGGCTGACATGAAAGTAAAAGCTTTGGAAGAAAAAATAGCAAATCTAGAAGCTTCAGCTAATGATATGGACAAAGTGAAATCATTGGAAAGTAAGTTGGCAAGGCTGGAGGAAATGGTAAAGGCTTTATCCATCAATGGAAAATGATTTTAAATTTGATTTGGTAAACTTATTTTACAGCAGTAAATCAATAGCCATCAGTTTTATTTACTGATGGGTGAATTTTCCATTGATGTAATGATTAGACCACCTGTAGCTGGTATTTTTATTAGAAAACCATCGTTTAAAGATTTGATATTAATATTTTCCTTAGGTAAGCTCAAAGAAATTCCGTCTCCAGATGAGCGGTCTTCTAACCCACTTCCTCACCAAAAATCAGACATAACTGGCCTTGTGTTGAACCTTTTCCCAAATCCCGCAAGTACTGAAATGATTGTTAGTGCTGCACTTGATCAAAGCAAAGAAAGTCCAGTTTGGTCTGTGTTCGATGCAACCGGTAGAATGGTTTTAATGGGTCAAACCACATCAGAAAATCTTCGATCAGGTTTAAACATAAACTTAGAAAACATAACTTCAGGTATTTATTTTTTTAAGTTAAATACGACTACGGAATTGATTACAAAGAGGTTTATCGTTAATCGATAATTTTTTGACAAGTTACAACAGTGATTACTAATCCAATAGGAGCATAATGCACCATCATGTTGAATGATTCTTTGGATGTGAAGCTAGATAGATATGCTGAATGGGTAGCTGTGATCAACAGGTCACAGCTACCCAAATTAATAATTTGATTTTTAATTTATCCATAAAGATATCATAGGTCTTCAGAATTTTCGCAGGACCAAAACTTGTCTATTGATTGGAGCGAAATCTTAATCGGTACAACCAATATTGTTATGGAATTCTTTTAGATTTTTTTCTGGATTTGCCAATAGTGCCCAAAAGGATCTTTAAACATTCCTTGTCTGTAACCATAATCGTGGTCTGTTGTAGGATTTTTCTATAGCTCCTGCTTGAATAGCTTTTTGCATTACTTCCTCTACATTAGGAACAAATAATCCTATGATCGATGTTACTCCCTTTGCACTTATTGGCTCAAGGGCATCACGCATTGTTTCGTGCACATGGAAAATTGCTCCTTTGAATGCTAATTCAGCAACATGAATGCTCCCGTCATCGTTGCGAAAGCAAAAGTTTTCAGTCGCTCCGAATTTTATGTAAAAGTCAATTTCATTTGTTCCTTTGGGAATATGAAGTTCTGGAGCAAAATGCGTTTTGTCTTCTCTCATTATTATGGTATTTATTGTTTTGGATTCCTTTTTCTTATCCATAATTTATTCCAACTATTCCGAATGTTCTTTTTAACTCCGCAACAAAAAGTATCAGTTTGTGGCTTTTCCTTATCTTTTACATTGCAATTTCGGTTGCTCCAATTTCTTTAACTGGTCGGTTAATTTGGAACTGACACGATAAAAATATAATTAAAAAAAGTTTTTTTCCTTCTTGGAATCGGAAATATGACTGAATTGTTTCGAAGAGTGAAGTAAGACAGTACTTTTTTAATAACTGAAGGAACCGAGGCAAAATGCTAGATAATTCTCCTTACATTTGTGAAACATTTGCAGGTATCATGGCTTCGCAGTATTTCAAGTGACAGCTTGCCATGAGATTGTAGGAAAAAAATAGTTGTTACCGATTGATTTCCTTGTTTGCCGAATGATTTTCTTTGTCACTATTAATATCTTTAAATAGCAACATTTCACCAATTCGAGAAGATGCACCTTGATAAAAGCCAGTTTCAATGGCAAATTCTTTTGGATTCTTGAAAGTTCCGAGTATAATATCAAAAATTGGCAAGTCAGAATAATTAAATGCATGAACGCCTTTGGCATGATGAAGAGAATGCGATTCTGGTCTTTGGAAAATATAACCCATCCATTGAGGTGTTTTTATATTTGCATGCTGAATTACAGCAAGAAATGTTGCTCCATATATAGCATAAATTGTTGCTTGGACCGTAAATCCTCCTGCTACGACTAATGCCAGACTTGTTAAGAGTGTGAAACCAACCATGTCCATGAAGCTAAAAAAGAAAGCACCATAAGTGTCCACTCGCTCAGCACTATGATGCATTTGATGAAAAATTCGCCATAAAATATTGCTTTTATGCATTGAACGATGCCAAATGTATACACCAAATTCATAAATCAACAACGCAACAAAACCACCTCCAAGATCGCCCAAGAATGACATATCAAAGAGTTGATATTCTGTAAGCGTGTCATTCCAAAACATCGGCAGATAGGTCGAAAGAAAAAAATAAATCACAAAGGCTAGTATTCCTTTTATTTTCCAGTATTTGATTTTTGGTAAAGGTCTACCTGGAAATAATTCTTCAGCAATCATAAGGATTAGAAAAATGCTTATTACAATAATGGATGCCGGATCTACCAATATTTGAAGAGGACTTGGTAAGTTCATTAATTTTTCTATCATAGTCTTGTTTTTTGATGGATTGTATGCAAGTTTGCCAGTAAAGAAGGGCTAAAGGAAAACTGCCGCAGCAGCTACTTATCCCGCAATCAAATATACGTAGTCTGAATTTATTTTTTGCACCTCAACAAAAAGTATTGATTGCGGCTCTTTCGAATCTCCTGCTTTTCTCTCTTAGCATTACAATTATTGCTGAACGATCTCGGAGAGGGAAGTAAAACAGTACTTTAAATAAAGGAACTGTGACGGTGTACAGGCGGTTCAACAATCCCTACATGTTTGAATGAGGTGGAGGGAATATAGATTTCAGCACTTCAACGGGGCCAATGGATGCTCCTTATTTGCGAGGAAAAATTAGATGTTGAATATACGCTTTATTGGCCACTAACTTTTTCGCCAACCCCTAAATGTGTTTTCATCAAGTTTTGAAACTGTGCAAGTAAAGTTGATTCTCCGCAACGTTTGACGCCTCTTGCAACTTTAATAAAATTCTTGTCTTTAGGAGCTCTAAGTGTTTTAAGTAACGGGTACGTGTTATCGTTTTCCTAGAGCAAAGGAAACGAAATTCCTAAAACTTTAAAAAAATAGAAACTTTTAGGAATTTCAATTTTTTCTTTGGTCAAGTTCAGCTTGGAATGTACACAAAACTTGAAACAAATAAGTGTGGTATGTAAATCAAAGCCAGTGCTATGGCTTTGTGCTTCTTTCTTTCATGTCGGCTTCTTCGATTTCTTTGATGATATTTCGATCCTTAACAAAGTCTTTGGCCCACTGCAGTTTTTCAGCAAAGTGTTCATTTTTTTCAAGTTCGCTTGTTAGGTTTTTATCAATTTTCGCTATTAATTTAGCCTTTACATGACTTTCCTTTAACATGACCTTACTTTTTAGTAATTAAAAATGCTTTATAATCATTTCCTTTTTGGAAACGCTCAATTTTCCCTTTAAGTTCTCCATAAAGTATAAATTCCTGATCTATATAATCAAAAAATATGGTTAAGTACCTTCTATAAAGTCTTGTTCTGGAATGCGAACTTCCTTGAGCCAATACTATAGTTCCAGAATGAACTGCGAAAAAATCGAATATTGTTGACGCTACTGTTGCCAGAATTTTATCTGTATCCTTATTGTCAGTTATTATTAGATCGTCAATTGTACCTAATTCACCGTTTCTATCGCCAAAGGCTAAATTATATAATGGGCCTTCGATATGTTGGTAGAGGACAAGTTTTTGTATATTGCCTTTTGGCCCAACACTAGTAAAGCTAAAACTAAGGACATCTTCAGTTACTATCGTATCGTACTTTTCTAAATCCATATTTTATTCCTTCATTACCAAATTTCAGAAAATGGCTAGGCTATGTGATGCTTTTGTCGATAACCGAACTATCATAATAGACGTTATTTTAATGTGTTCAATTTATTAAGCGGTTTAAATATTTAATCATAATGAACTTCAATTTTAATTACTTGGGCAAGTTTTCCCACGCTTTTGTTTTCAATCATTTTTTTTAAATACTCTTCAGTATATCTAGGGTTAAAGTTTATATAATAAGCATCAGAAAGCCCTTCTCCGAAGGTTTTATATATAAAGATTGGTTTTGTCAACATTAGTTTTTCGTCTTGCTCTGTTATTTGTGGGATAGTTATTGCACCTTGTAGATGATTAAACTTATTTTCTAATTTTGTTAAATTATTTACGTTTTCCATTTTTACAAAAGTAATGCCGTTAACTGATATGGGTACATCTTGCAGAATGTGATTGAACGATCTTATTTTTTTATAGATTGTAAATTCGTTATTATTTAGAAATTCAGCAATAGTGTCACAGAAGCTTGTTAGGCCAGTATAGTTACCATTAGAATTTAAAAGCCAATTTTTATTCCAAAGCATAAATCCTGTTTCAAAGGTTCCATTATTGTATTCTATTTGAATGTATTGCGTATCCCAGCATGCTATGCAATCTGCCTTAGCTGTGTTTTGAAGTATCAATAAAAAAATGCAAATTTTAACTATTCTCAAGGTTTCTCTTTTTTATACATTATAACGATAGTCATATGCGATAACCATTCGAATGGCAGCTTATCATAATTGCATGGTTATCACACGGTGATTACTTTCTCAAATTTACACAGTTTACATTTATTTTTTACTCCTCAACAAAAAATGTCTGATTGTGACTCTTCTGGATCTGCTACATTTCATTTTCGGGTGTGTAATGGAATAAAGAATTGCGACTGTATTGTAATAGGCTGCCGCTCTTTCTTTTTTCAAGTGCGTCGTCATCCTATCAATCTATTTGTTTTCATTAAACCATTGTTGTCCATTGTCTAAACGAACCAAAAAATCCGTGAATGAAGTTCCAATCTCAATGTGATATTGTCTATCCAAGTCAATGAATGGTGAAAGAATAATTCTATAATTGCCACTATTGACAATCTCAATTGCAATAAATTCGCCACCTCCATTTCCTCCAATACCAAGTGTGTTTGGTAATTTATCGAAAATTCCAAATTCCTTATTTGTTTCTAATAGCTCGTCAAACTCCCATAGCCGTATATATTCTTGTCCGATGTGTTCTTCAAAACCAAAATAGTTTTGAATGTAAGTTTTATAGTCGTAGGGAAGTTTGAATTTTATAATGCTTTCTATTTGATCAATTGTATACAAAGGTTTTTTATTCCGCTTTTGGCAGTTATATTTTTCAAGAATGAGCTCGAATACTTCCATTGTATGCTTAAATGTGTTTTCAGTATTGCGGTTGCCTATATCGTCAGTCAAATGCAATGTGCTTCTTAATAGCAATCGATATTATGTACATTGTTTCCCACGCCTACACTTTTTCAAATATACACAGTTTGCATTTATTTTTTACTCCTCAACAAAAGTATCTGCTTGCGGCTCTATATTAACCACTACTCTTCTATTTCCCTCTCAAAAAGTAAGGAATGAAAGTGCTTCAAGTGCAGTAACTGTGAAAGAGGGCTAGGCACTTTTCCAGGCATTGTGGAACATGTAAGGATCATGGCTTCTAGCTTATCCCTCGAATACTGAGAAGAATAATTTGTTAACTACTTGCTTTTGTTGTTATTTAATTTTTGGTTAATCGGCCGTGCAACACAGTTAAATCAATGTTGTAATAATAACCACAACTGTTTGTCATGCCCGCTGCAAGATTCAAAGTATATATTCTATCATTTTCCATTTTGCAAATCAAATCAATGTCTGAATTTTCGCTATAGTCACTGATGGCAAAATTTAAAGTTTTGCCTTTTTCAATATTTTTAAGCTTTAATTCTTTGTCTCCAACAACGCGTAATTCTCTTAAGTCATAATTTGTCTTGTTCGTCAATGAAAACCTAAATTGGTAGGGCATTGGATTAAGTAATCTCTTGTAGTAGATTACTGTCATAATGTTTAATAAAAGAATACAGATTAATAGCCACATTTTTGAAAATGTCTTGATTTTAAAATATGCCCATATGGTCAAGGTTAAACATAACAGAACTACAGTCCATCCATAGATTTCAAAAATGTCTACAGAGGAATGGTAAATAACATGATCGCTAACAACTAAGTTTTCGTGGTGTGCGCAGCACAAGCCATGAAAACTCTGTTGAACGGAAGCTTCGGTTGCGATACCAAGAATGAAAACGAATTTTTCTGTTTATGGATTTATCGTAGAAGTTTCAAACTACTCACGATT
>JAKQLF010000058.1 GCA_029567325.1 Bacteroidota bacterium
ATATATCCAGTGGTTGGGCACTCCAATTACTATGACAATACCATACTTTAAATCAACGGAACCAATAAATTTTGTGAGTCGTCCAAAAGCTTACTGGGTTCCAGCTGCAAATGACGATGTCATTGCACGTCTCAAAGCCCACGGTGTTAAAATGGATGTCCTTACTGCACCTCAGGAAGTTGAAGTAGAAATTTCTAAAATTGACGATTTCACCGTCGGCAGAGCCAATGGAAAAACTATTCCATATGAGGGTCATGTTATGGTCACTGCTAAGACAACGCCTGAAAAAAGGAAAGTTAATTATTCAAAAGGTTCGGTCAGAATTTCAACTGATCAACCTTTAGGCCATCTAGTTATGTTGCTTTTAGAACCAAATTCTACTGACTCCTTTTTTAGTTGGGGCTTTTTCTCACAGATATTTCAACGGACAGAATATATTGAAGCCTATGTGATGGAGCCTACCATTTTGAAAATGTTGGAAGAATCTCCTGAGTTGAAGGCAGAATTCAACCAGAAAAAGGCCCAAGATGCTGCTTTCGCAAGTAATCCGAATGCTATTTTTTCTTGGTTTTACAGTAAAACTGAATATTATGATAAAAGGTATTTGGTATATCCGGTTGGGAGGGAAATGTAGACGGAGGACGGAGATCGGAAACGGGAGAACGGAAATCGGAGAACGTGAAATCGGAGAACGTGAATGCAAGTCCACTTGCTCTATCTTGTCAATATAAAAATGGTGATTATAAGCTGTCGCAACATTTCCTTTTTCTGGGATTGGCTCATTCATCCACACTATTTAATAAATCATTCAAACCAAAAGAATAGATTTTTACATTCAGACTCTATCAAATCGTAACTTAGTCGCAACCTTTTTAAGAGGCAAATTATATTATTCATGTATTCAGAACGCCAATCATCTTTAAAATGAAAAGAAATAATTTTATTGCAGCAACCATTGCATTGGCCACCACTCCATTTTTATCTTTTGGAAAAGCAACCTTGTTTGTTGAGCGAAAGTTGAAAGGCTTCAAAATCTCTGCAGGTGAGGGGCGAAAACACGGACATATCAAATTAAAAGGAGTAAACTCCAATGTTCTGGATGTAAAAATATCAGGAAGTGATACAGATGGTGATTTAGCCATTTTTGAACAAACCTCACTGTCGCAGGGTAAAGGGACACCCATGCACATCCACCCCAATCAAGATGAGATTTTTATCGTTTTAGAGGGTTCATATCTTTTCGAAGTTGGAGGTGAAAGATTCCAACTCGCAAAGGGTGACAGCATATTTTTGCCCAGAAAGGTTGCCCATGCCTGGTCTCAGATTTCTGAAAAAGGTAAAATGCAGGTAATTGTACAACCTGCAGGAAAATTAGAAGATTTCTTTATCTCAGTTGCTGCTTTAAACCATGAACCCTCTAAAGATGAAATGGCTCAACTTTTTGCCGCTAATGAAATGGAGGTAGTGGGGCCACCACTTCAGGTTGACTAAATAATTCAATGTTCCAAGCCTTGAAAAAAAATCAAAAATAATAAAAGATAATTTTGTCCTATATTTAATGTAAATCCTATATTTGCCAAATAAATGATACTTGGATGTTTTCAAAAGCATGTGAATATGGAATTCGAGCAACTGTGCAAATTGCCTTGCAATCAGAAAAAGGACTTCGTATCGGTTTGAAAGAAATATCAAATGCAATAGATTCTCCCGAACCATTTACTGCCAAAATTTTACAACAGTTGGCCAAAAATGACATCATCATTTCTTCCAAAGGTCCAACAGGTGGGTATGAAATGTCGAGTAATCAATTATCTACCATCATGCTGAGTGATATTGTAAAAACTTTGGATTGCGACTTAATATATACGGGTTGCGGTTTGGGTTTGGCGACATGCGATGCTAAGAACCCTTGTGTCCTTCACTTTCAATTTGACGATATTAGAGAACAATTAAAAAAAATGTTGGAAAATACCTCCGTTCAACAATTAGCGAAGTCAAGAGAAAGTGGAGATACATTGCTGAGATTATAAAAAAAATTAAAATAATAGTAGACAATTTTATCGTTTATTAACCTTTTAAAATACAAAAATGCATCTTGCAATTGCTAATAAAATGGAATCAATTAAATTTTTAAAGACCTCCAGATGAGTACACCCATCAAACGAATAGAAGCGCTTATGCCCCTGTCAAGAGAACACCACCATGGGCTCCTCTTCTGTTGGAAATTAAAAATGGGAGTTCAAAAAAATATTTCAGTTGAAAGAATGCAGAAATTCGCATTATGGTTTTACCAAGCACAATTACAACAACATTTCGAATCAGAAGAAAATTACCTCTTCCCTATTTTAGGGTCCAAAAATAAATTGGTCAAACAAGCAATATCCGAGCATCGCAGAATTTCAGAATTATTCAACAGCATTACCTTTACTTTTCAAACTTTTGATTTAATTCAATCTGAATTAGACCATCACATTCGCTTTGAAGAACGGATGTTATTTGATAAAATTCAACGAATTGCAGATCAAGCACAGCTTCAATTACTTGACGATATCCATGTAGAAAGTTTAGCAACCGAACAATGGGAAGATAAATTTTGGGAATAACAATACCAAAATCTTAAAACAATCAATGAGATCAAAAATGAGTATAAAATTTCAATCATATCATGCAATGAAAATCAAAGTAATTGCTAATTTTCTTAAGCAAGTAAACTTAAATAATTTATTTAAACCACTCATTTTCAAAACATTAAATCCTAATGTAAATTTCTTATTTTACTTTACAATACTTTACTTAATTGTCCTTACTGGCTGCCAAAACAAAGATTTTACTAGTCAAATAATGGCTATAAGTGAAGATGAGCACAGTATCAAATGTGAGTTGGAAGTGATGAAAAAAGAAATAAATAAAGAATGGGACACTATGAATGAATCACTTGACGATCATTTGCCCGCTGATATGGCAGAACAAGAAAAAGTCAATATGCTCAAAGTAAGAAATGCCAACCTCATTCGTATGTTTAATACTTATAAAACGCTGGATACAGCAATAAAAGATCAATTGAGATCTGTTGAAAAAAAAGATTCAATGATGGCCATTGAAATTAATTTGTTGAAAGAAAAATTAATCGAAATAGAGAATAATAAAATGGAATTATTCGATGATATTCTCAAGGAAAATGGCCAAACAGCTATCCTTGAATTAAAAGAAATGTATCAAAAAAATTTATTAAAAACCTGTTCTTCAAAATAAAACGAATCAATAATTTTGCCAATTAAATTTTTAACAATGCGCAATCGAATATACCTCCTAGCCCTATTATCTATCTTGTTTTTTAATTCTTGTCAGAAAGATGAAATAACCAATACAGAAGTCAGCCCCCCTGCATCAGAGTACTCGCATCGAATCGCTTTGACTTGGAATCAATTATTTTTAGAAATGGAGCGTTTCACGCCTGGATACAGGCCTCCCATTTCTGCAAGAAGTAGTGGATACATCAATCTCATAGCATATGAAGCCATAGTCAATGGCAGTGAAGGTAAATACAAATCTCTCGCTAACAACTATTATGGTTTAGAAATCGACCCTCCAAAAGAAGGAGAAATATATAATTGGGAAGTAGCATTAAATGCCGCTTATCAAAGAGCATTTGAATTATTTTTCCCAACTGCACCTTCTGAACAACAATTTTTAGCCCTGCAGATTGGAAGTGATTTACGATCTGAATTACAAAGTCAAGTTCCTGTTGATGTATTTTCCAGATCAGCTCTTTATGGAAGATCTATCGCCGCATCCATTTATGACTGGTCCGCTAAAGATCAGTGGGGTCATGTAGCATATTTGCATAACAATGACCCTGGTTATATCCCACCTTCTGGTAGTGGCTTTTGGCAACCTACTTACCCTGATTATTCGGCACCACTTCTTCCAAATTGGGGAAAAGTGCGGACTTTTGCACCTATTAACTCAGTATCTGCCCCTCCTCCACCTCCCTACATAGCTAACCAAGGCACACAACTTTATAGCGAAGCCAATGAGGTGATGACACTAGTCAACAAAATCAAAGCCGGTGAAAACCATGATGATCTTTGGATCGCGCAATTTTGGAGTGATGATTGTCCTATTTTGACCTTCACACCTGCTGGGAGGTGGATCAGTATTACCAATCAAATAGTACCTATTTTTAGACCAAATATGATGGAAACCGTTGCCTTGTATGCTAAATTGGGAATGGCTTTATCTGATGCTGGAGTGAAAGCTTGGGAACAAAAATACAAGTATAATTTGATGAGACCCATAGACTATATTCGTCAAAACATGGGCAATCCCAACTGGAATACCTTGATGTGCCCTGATGGTTCAGAGGGTTTTTACACACCTAACTTCCCAGCTTATCCTTCGGGACATGC
>JAKQLF010000061.1 GCA_029567325.1 Bacteroidota bacterium
TATTGGATGTGTCAAGCCATCTGATTTTGTATCATTGACAACAGCAGAAAACTCTCTTGCATGTATGTAAGTCATGTTTTTCCCATAAAACATATTCCAAGGTTCCATCCACCACCTAAGAACATTTGAGCCACCTGTTCCAAATGGGTGCCAAATATCCCTGACAAATTTGTCTGGTGGCCCTTCATTTGCATCCCAAGAGATTATGTTTTTATCCAAAGGGTGTATTTCATCGGCAACGACACACATTAATTCATCACTTATTTCTTTCCTCCAGCGTTGATCGACAGTTTTTTTGATAGGATTTATTTCTCTGTTGAAAGCTTGATAAACAATTTCCATTCCATCATAACCATAAATATGGGGGATTTTCTCAGCATAGGTCAGGCCCTCTGCATCTATTCCGCTCATCGGAGCGGCTCTATGTCTCATGCCTTCATCAGGATTTGTTTTACTGCCTGAAATTGGTAAAATCGGGGCCTGTTCTGGCCATAAAGCCCATGGGTCACAGCTTTGATAACATGCGGGATACTGCCAAGGAAAACCATGAACACCTGGGTATGATGGGTTTGAGGCCTCCTGACTAAAAATTGGATATTGCAAATCATCGTCAAATGGAATGAGTATATTGGGTTGGAAAATCGTTTCTTGTGATGTTTTTTTGTATGTCCCACAATCATTCTCATAAGGATGGGCAATAATGCTTGTTATGTATTTCCAATTGCCAGTTTGCCTGTTATCTGGAATTGGTCGACCACTGGCACCAAATTTTTCTTTTGTTTGGTTACTCGCACGAATTGTGTTAAGCTTATTATACATAAAAGGAGTTACGCCACCGCTGTAATTTGTTTCCAGATTTCCAGTACAATTGTATTGTCCACAAGAGTAATCTGGTGGCGATGTTTCGTAAGAACGATAGGCTGTTTCTTGCGAATTACCATTGCCAATCATGACTACATCTCGCCCGAGACCCTCGACATATCTGCATACCCTTTCGCATACACACCTTGACCCATTATCAGGACATTGCTCAGCACAGGGAGATGGCTCAATCATCAGGCAATCGGGATCAAAACCTTCCAATTCAACTTTTGGAGTAATTGCACTTTTCCAAGCTTTTGCCACATTATCGGTACAATTGCCTCCTGTTGCATGATCAGCAAGATAGGTAAAATCAAAATTCAATTCCCTGCTTTCCTCAGCACGCTGAGTAACTGATGGCCCACCAGGGATGTTTATAGCACCTATTCCCTGATTGTCTTTGCAATCGCAATTTTCGGGGCAACCAGCTCCAGCAACTTCATCAACACTGTCGTAGCTTGGCCTGGACATTCTTACACCGCCACATGCCGAATGTACATGGCTATCGCCTACGTACCAATTAAGACCCACTTTTTCTGCACCTTGGGAATGGTTTGGGAGTGGTTTTTCATATGTAATTTCACAAATTTTTGTAACTTTTACCTGTGCTATCTCACCGGTGGATATTTTTTTTATGTCAAAAATTCCCCTCAATGGAATGATAATTTTTGATGGCACCTCCAAATCAGGCAAAACACTTAAATCGGTGTTTTCATAGGGAGCCATAAAAGCAATTAACCTCAGATCTTTAATACACACATTATTATTGCATGACGGACCTATGTCTTCAGACGAATAGATTTTTGACCAAACATTACTAATATATCTTGGAGACATGGTTGAGATACTTGGCATTCCAATCGCTTTTTTTGCTTCTGAAATATTTGTAATTTCATGATCAATATCGGGGCATGGAGTCGAACCGCACGGAGTGGATTGTGGGTCACTGCAATAACCCAGCTGGTCTTTGAGAGACGGCAATTCTGCTTCAACTTTCCAATCAAAAGCCTTATCTTTTATTGTAAATTTGTTGTACCCGTATTCTTTGCCATAGCATCTACTGAAACCTGTAGCGTATAATATCTCTATTCTTCTAAATGTCACAATATATTGTGAAGGATCACAAACCTGCATAGCCAAGAAAGGAATAAAAGTTGAATAATTCTGTACAGGTTGTGAGTTGATGCTTTGTTTTATTTGTCTGACTAATTTGTATGGGGGACAATCAAAAGTTATTTTGGGTATTTCATTGAGAACCTCAACAGATGCAAAATCAGAAGGTACCGCAGTTCTACTGAGAGGCTTTATTGTTTTTGATGTGCCCATAGTTTGGTATTTGTTGACAGCACTGACTAATGGACACCATCCCTCAAACCCATCATCAATAGCCCTCGCTTTGAATGATAATTTGATATCTGGCATTCCAACAATTGGTGCTCCGGCATCAATAGAGATCATTAAAGTCGTACTCACTTTGCCATTTGGGACGCAAGATATGGGATTAGATGTAAACTCTGCATTGATCCACCACTGTTGTGGATCAACCACAACCAGAAGTTCAACGTCACCATCAAAGCCATTTACCGAAATAACATGAACATTTATTAATTTTGATTCTCCTCTATTAAGTTTGATGTTCTGATCTGTATAAACGGCGACTGTAAAACCCTGGACGGTTATATTTATTGGGATGACGCATGTTTCGCCACCTCCTTGGACGCTTACAATAATGGTGTAAGTACCACTACTTGCTGTCACTGGGACTTTTACGCTGAGCATTACTGATGTCATGAGTTGTGGTTTCATGGCTACCTGCGATTCATCAAAACAGTAGGCCCATCCAGAAGGCATGCCTGAAGCTGTAAGATTGATGGTAACGTTCTCAAGATTAAAGCATTCCAAAAAAATTTGGTAATCTGCTGTTCCTCCGGGTAACAAACCGACATGAAGTTGCTCTGCCCATGCCCAAAACTTCCCTCTTTGGACTGTGAGACTTAATGATCTTGTATCGCCTGGATGGCTTTCTCCTCTTATGAAAAATCTGTCATAACTGTTTTTATATTGGGCATATGTTAGTGTTACAGTAACAGTGACGGTTGCGCCATTCACCGTTAATTCATTTGATGGTGAATAGGAAACAGTCATACCTTCTTCTAAACCGTCAAAAAACAACTTTATCTTCCCGTTGTATCCTTCGTATGGGACAATATCTATTGACCATTCCACACTAGATACATTCCAAGATTTTTCCTTGATGAATGCTCTCTCGCAAATCATATTGAAGACCGTAATGATGATTTTAACCGGTATCTCTACGATATTGTTGTCTGAAGATGTTAGAACGATAATAACGTCATAAGTTGCTGGCACAATTGTAGGAGATGAAGTAAATGTGGCTGTCACGTTGCTTCCAGTTTGGGGATCTATAGAACTTGGTGAGAATAAAACTGACAGACCTTCAGGCAAAGCATATTTTGTTGTGGGAGTGATTGTGCTGGTGAATCCATCGGCATATTCTAAATTTATTTCAAATGAGCCTGACGAATCAGGATAAATTTTGATCGTGTTTTCATTGCCAGCAAGCCTTGCACTAAACATTGCCACTTTTACTTTGATATTAAAGCTGCCGCAATCAGCGTTTTGGGAATCCAGAATATTTATATGGATGTATTCATCACAATTCTTTACAATTGTTGATGCTTCAAGTGTCAGTATTGTCTGGAAACCCTGAGAACTATTTATTATGCCTTCCGCAGGATAAAATGAACCTGTTATACCAGAGGGCAAATTGCTTATTGCAAAATGAATGCTTGTTTCAGGGGCATATTGATGTCCAGTAATATTGACGGTGATATTAACTTTCTCACCAGGGATTATGTTGACTTCTTTGGGATCCCATTCTGCTTTTGCCACACTTAAATTCACTCTTCTTGCATGTGATATGGTATAGCCAGTGATCATATCCATTTCTGTTTGATTGTAGCATTTGCATTTCCAAGGTTGATTGCTGCTATCTTTTTTACATACGCAAGAAACAAAACGAGAGCTTGAAGGCCAATTGAGCAATTCGCTTGCAGGCGGATACGTTGACCAGATTGAAAAATTTGTTCCGAGATCATCTGGAATAAAATCTCTTTTGATGCCATTCTGACTGTATACACTCACATGTTTTGTGGCAAGGTTATTCTCGAAAGTTGTAAAAGCCAAATAGTAATTCTGGCTTTCATCAGAAATGAAATCTGGAGAGCTCGCTGGCTGGCCAGGATCAGAGATGGCCATTGGTGCAGGAGAACCTAACAGTCCAACCCAACCTGAAGCGGTATATCTGGCAAAGTAGATTATCTGGAGGGCTCCATCAACCCAAATTATTTCAGGTTCGAGACTGAGACTGTTGAAATCAATTTTCGGGTGATAGGCGTCACCAGATATTTCAAATACTGGGGATATTGGGCCACCAGTATAGTTTTCCCACCCGTTCTGAGTTCTGACGGCCAGAAAAATATCTGTGCCATTTATTGAGGTATCTATCCACAACACTAGCGGTCTTCCGAGTTTGTCTAAAATTATTGTCGGGTTTTTTGCTCCACCCCCATAAGGATACTGGAGATTGATCACCTCAAAACCTGGTGTTGGATTGCCATTGTAATCACACCACTGGTTATTTATCCAGAAAGAGACAGCAATCGCATTTAAACCAAGATTGGGTGCAACCCAGGCAACCATTGGGTTATTTTCATTGTCTAGGCACATTGAAGGTTGTTGATTGTAGGTTGCTGCATTTGGGAGAGTGGATTGCCCGCTTTTACCATACTCAAAACCCCACCCCCTGCCTGGGCTGTACATTGACATTTTTATGCTGCTGGATTGATCGCCAGATTCGCACCATACAGAATAAACTTTTGCGATGCCTTGATTATCAGTAAAACCAAAGCACCTTGCTTCAGTTGAATTCCCTTCGCCAAATGCATATGGGTATTCTTCGCCCTCTCCACCACTCCAAAAGCCTTCCTTCCAAATGCCACTGTACAATTGGCCTTTGTTTGATCCGTTATTGTTGGCATACCACTGGAAATAATATTCGTTTTCGCCAAGTTTAATTCCGTCCAGTCCTTTGTTGTTTTCATACTGGCTGGTTATTGGTTCAATGCCTTCCTGACCTGACAAATTGGACCAGAAACCTGGTATCGTGTTTGGGTCAGCTTTTGCTATCTTGATGTTGCCATCTTTTTTGCCTGACGTAAAGAAAAAAGCGAAACTTATAGTGGACAAAATCAAAACAACCAGAGATATAGAGATAATGGTTTTTCTATTCATTGTTTCCTCCCATATCATATTCTAGTACTATTTTCTTGTAATTACAGGAATTTTTTCCAGATCGAGATAGTACATATCGTTGTATTTTTTTGCATAAACTATAACGTTGTAACTTTTATTTTGATAAATAATTTCAATATTATCTAAATACTTGTGTTCTGGATTTCTTATAGTGCTCGCTACTTCTTTTTCCATCTGTTCTGAAAGTTCATCCAATTTTTTCAGACTCTCCTGAGATGCATTACCATTTTTCATTTTATCAAGTATTTTCCCAATTTCCTTGTATTTTGTGTTTGCAAGCTTTTGTTCACAAGCTGATTTAATGTTGTTCCATTGTTCCTTCGTAATCTCGTTGCCAGCTTGGTCATAGTATGTGTATCCAACTTCCATGTGGTTTTGGTTTATGCTAATGGTTGAGTTTAAAATATCACCAGTATCCCTTCTGCATATTAGATTGGACCACCCATTTATTAATGAATCAAAATCTATTGGGTTGATCTTGTTGTTTTCTAATTTTTTGCCAAGATTAGTCTTAATAACATTAAGAGTTTCTGGGCCAGAATTGGAAAGCATAACCATTGTATCGTAAGCTAGTGAGTAAATGGAACTCCTGCCAGGAATATTTGCTGCTCTTTGTTTTGGAGTCCCAATAAATAAAAATGACAAGATAAAAACTAATAAGATGGTAGAACCCAAAAATAACAGAAACAGATTTTTACTGATTTTTTTCATGTTCACCTCACAAAGATCCCAGTATATTCTGAAGCTATACTTGGTTCCCCAACTTGTTTGGTCACCTTGTTTCCATTGATGGTAACGATAAAGAATTTTCCTACTTCAAAATTCATGATTTCTGCAATAGCTTTGGATGCTATTATCAAAATCTCGCTATTGCCTGTTCCGCATTCTATGGAAATAGGGTTACATTCCATATCTTCAAAATCAGTCAGGGTCTCAATTTCGCCGGTATAAAGGTTGAGTTTGAACACGAGGCGTTTTTGTTTTGGTGGATTGTCAGGATCAATCTCCCTTATTTCTCCAAATCCTGGTATATCTTCGCTAAAAGAAGCAAAAATTATTGCGGATGGTTGATTGTTGTCCAGGGTTGTGGAATATACGACACAACCAGTAAATCTGAATTTATCGGGTGTATGAGGGGCCAAAATATCGTTTAATTCATATGAATGCTTCCCAGACAAATCTGATACTAGATTTAAGGATAGATTTTTTAATGTCGGATCACTTTTTTGTTGTACAAATGGGCTTGTATAACACACTACTCCTGTTGCCTGGTCAGCGTAAGTCACCCATGGTGTCAACGGGTTGAACTTTTCAGTTGGTGAAAGTGTGAAATCTTTCATGGAAACAGACACTCCTCTGGCTTTTGCATAGGGGACTTCATGAAATCCTTTATAAATGATATTTGGATCTGAGGTGGATTCTGCATAGAATTTATTTTCTTTTGTCTGTTCCAGCAAGATCAATTCGTTGTCGTCCCAAAAAATAGGAAAATAGTATGGGCCAAACTCCTTGATCAGATCGCCGGGCTCTGCATGCTTATAGTATTTTGTGCAATGTGACTCCCCTATGGTTTTTATCTTGCCCGTTTCCAGCTCATAGAGCAGGAGATGTGAAGCAAAAACATAGTCAAGTTTTCTCCCATCCTCCATGTAATCTTTTTCAAAAGATATGCCATTGCCAGCATTAATAAGCAGCCAGTGCTTGTCTGGTGAAATGCCTTTTAAGGAACAGTCTGGGGCCCCAAGCTTTTTCTTTTTTGAGTATTTAAGAAGGCTTTCCAGATAAGGATCGGCAAGTATTGGTATTCTTACATAAAATGACACAGCGACATCCTTGCCATCAAGCCTGGCTGAATAGATTGGTTCTTCATGAAGAGTTTCGGAATTGTTTGGTCCTCTGGCACCATCTTTGATAAAGTACATCCTTTTCTGGCTTGGGTCATCCACATAGA